>JANNBI010000249.1:0-4894 GCA_031385345.1 Paracoccaceae bacterium
CGACCTGACCGACGTTCCGGGCGAAGACGAAGAGCCATGAAAACGGGGCGGATGGCGCGCGCGGGGTGTGGATTTTTCCTCTTGCACCCCTCCGCGCCCTCCCCTAGATAGCGCGAACCGGGGCGCCCCACGCCCCGAAACCACCGGCGGGGTCATAGCTCAGATGGGAGAGCGCTTGAATGGCATTCAAGAGGTCGGGAGTTCGATCCTCCCTGGCTCCACCAACCGCCCAAAGCAAAAAGGCCCGCCGCAAGGTGGGCCTTTTGCCTGTCCGGAGCGCGGTTTGCGCGGCTTAGGACTTTTTAGATTCCAGTGCTGCAATCCGCTCTTCCAGCGCAATGTTTTCTTCGCGCGCCTTCACGGCCATCGCCTTGACCGCGTCAAATTCTTCGCGGGTGACGAAATCGCGTTCGGCCATCCAGCGGTCGATCCAGCCTTTCATGGCAGTCTCGGCCTCGGTCTTGGCGCCCTGGGCCACGCCCATGGCGTTGCTCATCAATTTGGACATGTCGTCAAAGATCTTGTTTCCGGGCTGCATGGGCATCTCCTGCGGGGGTTTTCACCTATATGGGCCTGCGAGGCTTGTAGAACAAGGTATTCGACGCGGCCTGCGACGTTGTAAACAGCGGGTGAACAGTGGCGCTCAAGCAACTGATATCCCGATGGATATCTTGCTGAACGCCCGCGCGAACCAGCACTTCCGTTGCAATTCCCGCGGTTGACTTCCCCCTGCTCCCGGCGGAAAACGCTGCTCAACCTGCCCAAGGGGCCGCCAACCTGATGTCCTATATTCCCTTCCCGCCCCTCTCGCCCGAGATTTTTGCGGTTGATCTGTTCGGGTTTCACCTCGCTTTGCGCTGGTATGCGCTGGCGTATATCGTCGGGTTGGTGGCGGGCTGGAAGCTGATCGCGCGCGCCCTGCGACGGCCCGGCCTTTGGGCGACCAAGCCCCCCATGACCGAGGCCCAGTTGGAAAGCCTGTTCACCTGGGTGATCTTTGGCGTCATTCTGGGCGGGCGGTTTGGCTATATCTTGTTTTACCAGCTGTCCGACTATCTGGCCGAGCCTGCCCGCATCATCAAGGTCTGGGAAGGCGGCATGTCGTTTCACGGCGGGTTCGCCGGGGTCGTTATCGCCGGGCTGATCTTTTGCCGCCGCAATGCCATCCCGGCCCTGACCACCGGCGATCTTTTCGCCATGGTGGCGCCGATCGGGATCGGACTGGGGCGCGTCGCCAACTTCATCAATGCCGAGTTATGGGGGCGGCCGACCACGCTGCCCTGGGGCGTGGCCTTTCCGAGCGAGGCGGCGCAGGCCTGCGAGGGCGTGCTGACCGTCTGCGCGCGCCATCCCAGCCAGCTGTATGAGGCCGTTTTGGAAGGTCTGGTGCTGGGGCTGGTGCTGGCTTGGGGGATCTGGCGGCGCGACTGGCTGCGCGCACCGGGGCGGGCGATGGGGGTGTTCATCGCGGGCTACGGTGTGGCGCGGTTCGCGGTGGAATTCGTGCGTCAGCCGGATGCGCTGTTTGTGTCGGACGGCAATCCCCTTGGGCTGGCGTGGCAGATCGGCGACTGGGGGCTGACCCAAGGACAGGCCCTGTCGCTGCCGATGATTGCGGTGGGGCTGTGGTTCTTTTGGCGGTCCAAGACGGCATGACGGCGCTGCGCGACATTCTGGTGCGGCGGATCGCGGCCGAGGGACCGATCAGCGTCGCGGACTATATGTCAGAATGTCTGCTGCACCCGCAGCATGGTTATTACACCACCCAGCAGCCTTTTGGTGCGACGGGCGATTTCATCACTGCGCCAGAGATCAGCCAGATGTTTGGGGAATTGTTGGGTCTGTGTCTGGCGCAGTCCTGGCTGGATCAGGGCGCGCCGTCCCGTTTTACGCTGGCGGAATATGGGCCGGGGCGCGGGACGCTGATGGCGGATGTTCTGCGCGCGACGAAGGGGGTGGCGGGGTTTCACGCTGCGCTGGATCTGGTGCTGTATGAAGCCTCGCCCCGGTTGCGCGATCAGCAAAACGCGCTGCTGGCCAGTTATGCCCCGGTTTGGATTGATACGCCGGGCGATTTGCCCGATCAGCCGCTGTATCTGTTGGCCAATGAATTTTTTGACGCCCTGCCGATCCACCAATACCTGCGCGGTCCGCAGGGATGGCAGGAGCGGCGGATCACCGCGACCGGGGGGCAGTTGAGCTTTGAACTGGGGCCGCCGGTGCCGCCGGATCTGTTTGACCTGCGGTTTGCCGCCGATCCGGTGGGAACGCTGGTGGAACTTTGCCCCGCCTCCGCCGCCCCGGTTGACGCTGCCGCAACCCGCATCCGCCAGCACGGCGGTCTGGCGCTGATCGTCGATTACGGCGGCTGGCGGTCCAAGGGGGCGACCTTGCAGGCCATCCGCGCCCATGCCTTTGTCGATCCGCTGGACAGTCCCGGTCTGGCCGACCTGACCGCCCATGTCGATTTTGAGGCGCTGGTCCGCAGCGCCCGTTTGCCCCATGCCTATGCGCCGCAGGGTCAGGTTCTGACGGCGCTGGGGATCGGGCCGCGGACGGAGGTTTTGGCGCAACGGCTTGGCGGTGCAGCGCTAAAGGCGCATCTTGCCGGTGCTGCCCGCTTGACCGCGCCGGCAGAAATGGGCGAGTTGTTTAAGGTATTGGCCCTTTATGCCCCGACTGCCCCCCTGCCCCCGGGATTCGCCTGATGCTGGACCTGATCACCTCGCCCCTGCTGACCGCGCGCCACGGGTTTTTCACCCGCAAGGGCGGGGCCTCGTCGGGGATATTCACCGGGCTGAACTGCGGCACTGGATCGTCCGACCAGCGCGAGATTGTCGAGATCAACCGCACCCGCGTCGCCGCCGCGATGAAGGTGCCGCTGTCGCATCTGGTGACGGTACATCAGGTGCATTCTCCTGATGTCGCGACTGTGTCGGTCCCCACCCCAGAACGCGCGCGGGCCGATGCGATGGTGACGGCCACGCCCGGACTGGCGCTGGGGATTCTGACCGCCGATTGCCAGCCGGTGCTGTTTTGCGACGCCAAGGCGCAGGTGATCGGGGCGGCCCATGCCGGGTGGCGCGGGGCCAAGGACGGCGTTCTGGAAGCGACCCTGACCGCGATGGAGGCTTTGGGCGCCAAGCGCGCCGATATCGCCGCCGTGGTGGGGCCAACGATTTCCCAAAGCTCCTATGAGGTGGGCCTTGAGTTTTTTGAGACGTTCACCGACGACGACCGTTCCACCACCCGGTTTTTCACCCAAGGGCAGGCGGGAAAGTATCTGTTCGACCTTCCGTCCTATGGTCTGGCGCGGTTGCGCGCGGCGGGGGTGGGGCGGGCCGAATGGACCGGCCATTGCACCTACCAAGACCCCGAGCGGTTCTTTTCCTTCCGCCGCACCACCCATGCGGGCGAGGCAGATTACGGGCGGCTGATCTCGGTTATCCGGCTTTAGGCTGCCGGCTTTAGGGCCAAAACGCCGCATTTTGGGCGTGTTTTGGCAGGGGGATCATAGCCGGGTTTCAGGGTGTCGCGCCTTAATGATTGAGTTTTCATGGGGTTGGGAGTGCTTCGGTCCGGGACATAATCGCGCAAGCGCCCCCGGCCCCATTGCCGCAAATGATCGCAGAATTGTCTCATCCTCGCCCGAAACGCCGGTCATTGTTTCCGGAAGTCATGCAATTCCCGGAGCCTGCCATGAAAAAACACCCCCGTTGGATGAAATCTGTGATCGCTGCTGCGGCAGAGTGTCAGACCGTGCTGCCGTTTCAGCGCGGCGCGAAGAAGATCCCGGCCTCGCTGAAACCGGTGGCGACCCATCGCCGGGCTGCGGCGGCGCGCTGAAAATCACTTACAGGGGCGCGGGTCAGGCGTTTTTGGCCAGCCGCGCCTCTAGCACGTCAAACGACAGGCCCGGCTCGTCCTTGGCACAGCGGATCACCAGCGACGTCTTGACCGAGGCGACATTGTCAGCCTTCAGCAGCTGTTCGGTCAAGAAGTTCTGAAAGGTCGACAGATCGGGCGCGATGCATTTCAGGATGAAATCAATCTCGCCGTTCAGCATGTGGCATTCGCGGACCAAGGGCCAGGCGCGGCACAAGGCCTCAAACTTGGACAGATCCGCCTCGGCCTGAGAGCGCAGGCGGACCATGGCGAAAACCTGAACCTCGAACCCCAGTTCGCGCGCGTCGATATCGGCGTGATAGCCCCGGATATAGCCGGCCTCCTCCAGCGTCCGCACGCGGCGCAGACAGGGCGGGGCAGAGATTCCGACCCGGCTGGCCAGTTCGACATTCGTCATGCGCCCGTCGGCTTGCAGTTCCGCCAGAATCTGCCGGTCGATCGGATCTAGCTTGGACTGGGCCATGGATGCCTCCTCTTCAGGCGTTTACTTAGGTCCGCACGGGGTTTCGCGCAATATTATTTCGCAAATGGCTGCGAATATTTCGCGCTGTTTCAAGTTTGGCCGCCAAAACGGCCGGGGCTTTTCCCCAGCAGCCCCAGCGCCTATATCAGGCCAATCGAATCCCCGGGGGACATAATGGGCGAAACACGGCACAGCAAAGTTCTGATAATCGGCTCTGGCCCGGCGGGATATACCGCTGCGGTCTATGCCGCGCGCGCCATGCTGGAGCCAATTTTGGTGCAAGGATTGCAGCCCGGCGGTCAGTTGACGATCACGACCGAGGTCGAAAATTGGCCGGGCGACACCCATGTGCAAGGCCCCGATCTGATGGTGCGGATGGAAAGTCACGCAACCGCGATGGGGGCCGAGGTGATCAGCGATTACATCACCGCGCTGGATTTGCAAAACCGGCCCTTTACCGCAACCGCCGACAGCGGCACCACCTATACCGCCGATGCGGTGATCCTTGCCACCGGGGCGCAGGCC
>JANNBI010000261.1:0-1575 GCA_031385345.1 Paracoccaceae bacterium
CATCGGTGACAACGCGGTTCACCTTCAACTCCACCTCTTCGGCTTTGGCTGTCAACCGCACCAATGCCGCCTCCAGCGCGTCCAGCCGCTGCAAGGCATCGCCCCCCGCCGCCCCCGACGCCGCCCCGCCCGAACTGACCAGCACGGATTTCAGCGCGTTGAACTCGGCCATCAAGACGGTAAGTTCCGCCTTGATATCGGCCAGAGTCTGGACTCGGTCCTGCGCCACCGCCCCAAAGGGCAGCGACACCAGCGTCAGAACCAGCGCCAGTTTAACAATCAAGAACGGGCGGCGCAGCATGGTCATCAGGCCCCGGCGCCCGCCTGCAACACCGTCACGGCGCGGCGGTTCTGGGCATAACATCCCTCATCCGAACAGATCGCCAGCGGACGTTCCTTGCCATAAGACACCGTGCGCAGCCGTCCCGGCGCCACACCTTGGCTGATCAGGAAATCCTGCGCGGCACTGGCGCGGCGCGCACCAAGGGCCAGGTTGTATTCGCGCGTGCCCTGCTCATCCGCATGGCCCTCGATGATCGCGGCATAGGTCGGATGCGACGCCAGCCATTGCGCCTGCCCCTGCAAAATCGCCCGGCCTTCGGGCGTCAAGGTTGAGGTATCGACGGCAAACAGCACCCGGTCACCGATGGTCTGGTTGAAATAGGCCACCGAATTCGGATCACCCGGATCGCCCAACCCCGAGGCATTGATCCCGCCGCCATTCAGCGGATCCCCGCCCGCCGCATCCGAATTGCGGTCCGGGTTGTTACAGGCCGCAAGGCCAAGGGCTGCGATCAAAATCAGGGCTTTGGTCAAAATGCTCATGCCGGGTATCCTTCTTGGCGTCGGGGATTTCGCCCCTTGTATAGCATTGAAGCCCGGGCGAGGGAATCCTTGCCAAGGCACGAATTGTTACGGCAGCAGCGGCGACCAGGCCGGATCGGATGACGGCCCGTCCGTGGTGATCTGGCGCAAATTCCGCCCCGAGATATCGACGCTGAACAGCGACGCCTCGCCACCCTCACCCGCCCCTTGGCGCGTGAACATGATCACCCGGCCATTGGGGGCCCATGTCGGACCCTCATCCAAAAAGGACGAGGTCAGCAGCCGCTCCTCGCCGCCATCCACCAGCATCACGCCGATATGAAACCGGCCCTCGTTCTGCTTGGTAAAGGCGATCATGTCGCCGCGCGGGCTCCAGACCGGGGTGCCATAGCGGCCCTTGCCGTTTGAAATCCGCACCGGCTCTCCGCCGCCCGCCGACATGACATAGATTTGCTGGGTGCCGGATCGGTCGCTTTCAAACACGATCTGGCTTCCATCCGGGCTGTAACTGGGCGCGGTTTCGATCGAGGGTGAGTTCGTCAGTTGCGACAGCGCGCCCGATCCGATGTTCACGTTGTAAATATCGGTGTTGCCGCCCCGCTCCAGCGAAAAGACCACGCTTTGCCCATCCGGCGAAAAACGCGGCGCAAAGGTCATGGTGCCGTCCTGCTGTTCCAGCGCGCGGGTGGACAGATCGGCGGCACTCATCAGATAGATCTGCGGAAAGCCGGTCGCATAAGACGTGAACAG
>JANNBI010000262.1:0-7238 GCA_031385345.1 Paracoccaceae bacterium
GCCGTTGATCTCGTCATTGGTCAGCCCGTGGCGCATGGCCTGCGCGATCACGCGCAGCCGGTCGGGGGTCGCTTGCCCCAACGCCTTGAAAATCGCCGCCCGCCCCGAGGCATCGCTGACCGTGCCCGGAACCGTCACCCCCGGAATCGCTATTTCGTCAAAGCCGGACAGGCCGGTTTCAAGGCTGGCCAGCGCCTTTTGCATGGACTCGTGAATGGTGCGGCCAATCGCCATCACCTCACCCACCGATTTCATCGCGGTGGTCAGGTTCGGTTCGGCGCCGGGGAATTTTTCAAACGCGAAGCGGGGGATCTTGGTGACGATATAGTCGATCGAGGGTTCAAACGACGCCGGCGTCACCTTGGTGATGTCATTGTCCAATTCGTCCAGCGTATAGCCGACCGCCAGTTTCGCCGCGATCTTGGCAATCGGGAACCCGGTGGCCTTTGAGGCCAGTGCCGAGGACCGCGACACCCGTGGGTTCATCTCGATCACCACCATACGGCCATCCGCCGGGTTGATCGCCCATTGCACGTTAGACCCGCCGGTTTCGACCCCGATCTCGCGCAGCACGGCGATGGAGCCGTTGCGCATGATCTGATATTCCTTGTCGGTCAGCGTCAGCGCGGGCGCGACGGTGATAGAATCGCCGGTATGCACGCCCATCGGATCAATGTTTTCAATCGCGCAAACGATGATCGCATTGTCCTTGGTGTCGCGCACCACCTCCATTTCGAACTCTTTCCAGCCCAGCAGTGACTGATCCACCAGCACCTGCGCCATGGGACTGGCTTCCAGACCGGACCGAACAATCGCCTCATAATCGTCGCGGTTATAGGCGACGCCGCCGCCGGTGCCGCCAAGGGTAAAGGCCGGGCGGATGATGGCGGGCAGGCCAACGTAGTCCAAGGCCTCGACCGCCTCGCGCACGCCGGCGCTGATGTCATACTTGCCCGACGGCAGTTTGGGGGCGGCGATGATCGTGGCCTTGGGGTTTTCCAGACCAATGCGGTCCATCGCCTCGCGGAACAACTTGCGGTCTTCGGCCATCTCGATGGCTTCGCGCTTGGCCCCGATCAGTTCGACCCCGAACTTTTCCAGCACGCCCATATCCGCCAACGCCAGCGCAGTGTTCAGGCCGGTCTGGCCGCCCATCGTCGGCAACAGCGCGTCAGGGCGTTCCTTTTCGATGAGCTTGGCCACGACTTCGGGCGTGATCGGCTCGATATAGGTGGCGTCGGCCAGTCCGGGATCGGTCATGATCGTCGCGGGGTTGGAGTTGACGAGGATGACACGGTAGCCTTCTTCGCGCAGCGCCTTGCAGGCTTGCGCGCCAGAGTAATCGAACTCACAGGCCTGTCCGATCACGATGGGGCCGGCACCAATGATCATGATCGACTTTATGTCGGTTCTCTTTGGCATGGCGGCCCCCAGATTTTGTGCAAAACTTGGCGGGTTATAGCCAGAGCGCGCTGAGGTGCAAGGGGAAAGCGGCCAGCCGTCGCGCGGGCGTCGACGCCGGGGCGCTGCCCCGGACCCCGGGAATATTTGGATCAAAGTGAAGGCGAGAAGCGGAGGGTTTTACAGTCTGAGGCCGAAGCGGGGGCCGAGGCAGATCATCGAAAGGTAAAGCGCTGCGGTCAGGGCACAGCCCGCCACCAGGCTGGTCCAGAAGCCCCAGCCACCGCGCAGCATCACCGGCATCAACACGAACATCGGCAGCGAGGGGGCGATGTACCACAGGGTCGCGGCGGCATGGTCGGCCAGTCGGACCGGATCATGGGTGTCGCGCCACAGCCAGATCATCGCCAGCACCGACACCAGCGGCAAGGACACGATCAAGGCGCCCAACCCGGCATTGCGCCGCGCCACTTCGGACGCAAGCGCGATCAGCAGCCCCGAAATCGCCGCCTTCACCAGCAGATATGTCATGCGCGTGCCCCCTTGGTCGGATGCGCCACCCTAGGGCCGCGCATCGTGATGGCCAAGGGCGGCGTTACGGGGCGGCGGCCATAACCAGCGGGGTGGCCGCGCCAAGATCGGCGTCAAACCGGATCCGCCCCACGGCAACCGGACCCGCATCCGGCGCCTGCCAATAGACCGTGGCGGTATGGTTGCGCACCTCGTGCAGCACTGCGTCAAAGCGGACCGCCATGGGAAACACCGCCTGACCCGGCCGCAAAGCCCCGTCCAGATCGACGACGATCAGATCATAGGGGCCGACATCGGGGGTTTCGGCCTGCGCAAGGACGGTGTTGGTGACGACAAGGGCCAGCGCGCTGTGTTCGCCCAGCGACAGCGACAGGTGCTGCGCCAGATAGGCGGCCAGAACCTGCGCCAACGCGGGGTCGATTGCGGCACCGGGTGGGGCATCGCGCAGGGCGGAGATTGGCGGCAGGGCCAGCGCCAGATCCTGAAGCGGGATGGACAGCGTCAGGGACAGACTGTCGGCATCGCGGCCAAGGGTCAGGGTGCTGCCGGGCAGGGGGTGGGCCAGTGCCGGCCCCCCCCCAAATCCCGGCCACGACCGCGGCCACAAGCACCAAACCAGCCGAAAACGGACGGATCAATGGCCACACGGTCACTTGACCGCGCCGCCGTAATCCGCCGTCTTGTCACGCCAGACCGAATGCGGATGGATGCCTTCAATCGACCGACCCGGCTGCATCGAAAACTCAATCCAGACCGAAGGCCCGTCGATCCGCACATAGGCGTTTTCGGCGTCCACCGCCGGGCTGACGGTATAGCCGATCACGGTATCGCCCAGTTCCGCCGCATAACGCGCCATGATCGCATCGGCGCCACTGGCCGCAATATCACCCACGTAGGTTTCCATCGCCGCCAGCACCAAAGCCTGCTGATCCGGCGTCAGATCCCCGACGTTCAGACCTTCCTGCACCGTCGGAATGGCATCGTCCTTTTGCGGACCGGCGATGATATCGGTAAAGCTGCCGGCCAGTTCGGCGCGGGTCAACTCCTGCGGGGTCAGGGCCGCGAATATCGCGGCAAAGGCCGCCTGTTCCTGCACCATCGGCGCGTTGTCGCGGCCATTCTGGGTGAAGGGCACGAAGGGTTCGATCCCGCGGAACGACGGCGTGGCCCCGATCATCACCCCATCCTGATAGGTGTTGGACAAAGCGAAATGATGGCCGCCGAAATACAATTGCCACATGCCGGTGGCGGCGGGCGTCCCCAGAAACGCGATGTGGTAATTGGACGAACTGTACCCAGACCTGCCGACGGCGGCGAGAAGGTAGTCATCGGCGTTCAACACCTGCTCCAACTCGTCATAGCCTTCGTTTGATGTCATGCTGGCCGCCTCCATCAGAAGGGCCTTGATCAGCCCGCGCTGATCGGCACTGAAATCGCCCAAGGTCGGCCCAACCCGGTCGGCAAAGCCCATCGGGGGGAAGTTGCTCCACAATTTGGCTTCGCTCAGGCTATAGGGCCGTTCCAGCTCGGTCAGAAGTTCCGGCGTCAGGCCGGATTTCAGCAGATCGGCCAGACAGACGAGCCGCTCATGGTCGGCCACCTCAGCGCAGACCGCGGGCGGAACCGTGGCCCCGATGTCGATGTTGACATTTGCATAGCGCGACAGATCGGCCCCGCCCGACATCTGCGAATAGGCAATGGTGCCCGCCACAACAACACCCACGGCACCCGCCGCCAAATACAGCTTGTTCATGTCTATCATTCCTTTGAATTAAGATGTGATCGTTACCAGTCACTCGGTCGTTGAACGCCGCCTGCGTGAAATTCCGTCGGCGGGCGATCACATTTATTTTACATCACCACCGGCCGCAAAGCAAAAGGGCCGGGGTTTCCCCCGGCCCCTTCAGATTGCCTTAAGGTGAACCTTAGCCCTTTTCGCCCACAGCTGCCTCGGCAGCGGCGATCTTGGCCTGACGGGCCGCGATCCGCTCGCCGGTTGGCGGGCCTTCAAAGCGGCGGTTTTCCACCGTGAACCACAAGACCAGCGCCAGCGCGATAAAGCCCAGCACCACCCACAGAACCCGCTCGTTCGGCGGGGCGACGGCGATGAACAAGATCACCGCCATGCCGACGACCGACAGAACCGTGACCAGCTTGTACAGGCCCTGCGACATCGCCCAGGGGCCCGGTGTGGGCCATTTGGCGGTGCCATAGGCAAAGAAGCCCGCCACCAAAGGCACGGTGAAGGACAAGAACAAGAACACCAGGGTAGAGTTCACGACAATCACATAGATCGAGGTACCTTCAATCTTGATGCTCATCGCCAGCACCACATACAGGATCGCCAGCACGGTCGCGGTCCAGATCGCCGCCACCGGGGTGCGGTACTTGGCCGACACACTCGCCAGCGTTTTCGACCCGACGGGCAGTCCGTCATCGCGCGAAAACGCGAACAGCATCCGGCTGGCCGAGGTGACCGTCGCCAGACCGCACAGCAGCTGCGCGATCAGGATGCCAAGGTAGATCACGTTTTTCAGACCAGCGGGCAGGATCGCATCCATCGTGCCATAGAACATGCCCCAGCCCTGTCCCGCCGCAACCGCAAGGTCCGGAATGGCCAAGGTGATGGCGCAGATCATGATCCAGCCGATCAGCGACGACCAGATCACCGCCGAGACGATGCCCTCTGGCACCGAGGTCGCGGCGGATTTGGTTTCTTCTGACGTATGGGCCGAAGCGTCATAGCCGGTGATCGTATAGACCGGCAGCAACAGGCACAGCAGGAACAAATAGCCCATGTTGGTGGATTCAGGGAACACACCGCCCCCGGCCGCGCCGGAGAAGTTGGTGAAGGTCCACAACCGCGAGATATCAATCGCAGGTGCAAAGTACAGGCAGGCGATCACCAGCACGGCGGTCGTCGCAAAAATGATATAGCCCGAGATATCGGTCAGCATCGTGGTGATCTTGATGCCCAGATGGTTGAACAGCGCCTGTCCCGCGGTGATCACCGCCACAAAGGTCACAACCTGCATGTCCGTTCCGGTAAAGCCGAACATCGACCCAAAGGTGCCGGCAAAGAAATAGGCGGTGCCGATGTTGATCGCACCCAGAACCGTGATCAGTCCCAGCAGATTCAGCCAGGCCGTCAGCCAGCCCCAGAACCGTCCGCCCAGGATCGACGCCCAATGGTACAACCCGCCCGCCGTCGGAAACGCCGAGGCGATCTGGGCCATGGCCAGCGCGAACATGCCGGACAAAACGCAGCCCACGATCCAGCCAATCCCCGCCCCTGCGCCGCCGACCGAAGAAATCGCCTGCGCAAAAGAGTTGATCCCGCCGGACAGGATACAGATGATCGAGAACGAGATGGCAAAGTTGGAGAATTTGGACATAGAGCGTGACAGCTCTTGGGCGTAGCCCATGCTATGCAGGACTTTGACATCCTCATGCTTGTCCCTGTCGGTATAGTCTTCAGAAGCCATGTTGTTTTCCCTCCGAACCGTTGGTTCATGTTTTTTATCGTTGTGCGGCGGCGTTGCGCCGTCGTGAAGGCGGCTTTCCGCCGACCCTGCGCGGATGGAAACCCTAATTTTACAGTCTGGCAAGCTTTGAATAGAAATTTACAGCATTTGATCAATTTCCGAAGGCACTTGCCGGACAAAAGGGCAGGTATTCCTTCGGGTCGCAAAATGCGGGCCATCGGGCGCATCGGCACTGGCAGGGGCGGGGCAAGGGCACTAAACCCGGAAGGATGGGGCAAAAGGAGACGGGCGTGATCCTGCTGGAAGACGGACCGGGCGGTGCGGCGGCGCTGTTTGACGCGGCGCTTGACCGTGTGGTGGTCTGGCAGGCGGCGGATCTGGCCCCGGCCTTGGCCCGTCTGGACGCCGCCCGCGCCGAAGGGCGCTATGTCGCGGGATACCTGTCTTATGAAGCGGGATATGCGCTGGAACCCGCCCTTGCCGCCCTGATGCCCGCCCACCGCGAACACCCTTTGCTGGCCTTTGGCATCTATGACGCGCCGCGCAGCGCCGAGGCGGTTTTGGCGCAGGCCCGCGATCTGGCCCCGGCAGTGTCTTTGTCGCTGCCCGAACCTATGCTGGATCAGGCCAGCTATGCCCAGGCCTTTGACCGGGTGAAATCCTACATCGCGGCGGGCGATTGCTATCAGATCAACCTGACCTTCCCCATGCGCGCACACCTGACCGGCCCGCCGCTGGGACTGTACGCGGCGTTGCGCGCGCGGCAGGCGGTGCGGCACGGGGCCTTTGTCGATCTGGGCGCGGGTCCGGTTCTGGTGTCGCGCAGCCCGGAACTGTTCCTGCGTCTGGACGCCTCTGGCCGGATCGAAGCGCGACCAATGAAAGGCACCGCGCCGCGCGACCCCGACCCGGTGCGCGATGCCGAACTGGCCGAGGACATGCGCGCCAGCGTCAAGGGGCAGGCCGAAAACCTGATGATCGTCGATCTTTTACGCAATGATATCAGCAGGATCGCCAAGGTCGGCTCGGTCAAGGTGCCAAAGCTGTTCGCGATCGAAAGCTATGCCACGGTGCATCAGATGGTGTCGACCGTGGTCGGGCAACTGGCAGAACCGGCCAGCCTGACCGGCCTGATGACCGCGCTTTTTCCCTGCGGGTCCATCACCGGCGCCCCAAAAATCCGCGCCATGCAGATCATCCACGAGGTGGAACCGGCCCCGCGCGGCGCTTATTGTGGCGCCATCGGCTGGATGGGGCCGGACGGGGCGGCGGGGTTCAACGTCGCCATCCGCACCCTGTCGGTGTTCGACGGCGGACGGGTGGCGCTGAACGTCGGCGGCGGGGTGGTCCATGACAGCACGATGGTGTCAGAATGGGAGGAGGCCTTGTGGAAAGCACGCTACGCGCGGGGGCTTATGCGCCCGGTCTAAGACTGATCGAAACCTTCGCGCTGGGATCGCCCCGGCTGGCCTTGCACCGCGCGCGGATGGCGGGGTCGGCGGCAGATTTGGGCTGGGGGTTCGATGCCAGCGGCTTTGATGCCGCCGTTCTGGGCGCTGATGCGACCAAGGGCGCGCGCCTGCGCCTGACCCTGACGGAGCAGGGTGCCTTTGCGCTGGACCAATCCCCCTTGCCCGCCGCCAAAACCCCTTGGCGATTGGGACTGGCCGCGCCGCGCCTGACCTCTGGCGACCCTTGGCTGACGGTCAAATCCACCCATCGCCCCGCCTATGACGCCGCGCGCGCGGCCTTGCGCGACGATCTGGATGAGGTTTTGTTGCAAAACGAGCGGGGTGAGGTGTGCGACGGATCCATCACCAC
>JANNBI010000297.1:0-3021 GCA_031385345.1 Paracoccaceae bacterium
CTTGCAATGGCCGCAGGACATTTCGGGAATGGATAGGGTGGTCATTTGGTCCTCTGGGGTTCATCGCCTGCCCGGCGCCCCTTGGCAGGGACGCAGGCCCACCGCAAAAGTGCTATGCCAAAAGTCATAATGCAAGCCCAACCCACCGGTCGCAGGGACCATACCAAGATTTGGTCCGGACTTGACCCGCGCGCCAAAGGTCGAAACCAGAGGCGGCTTTTGGCAGAATGTCGCAAGAAACCTGCAAGGCGCTCCCCAAAACAGCGAAGGCCGCCCAAAGGGACGGCCCGCTAGATCTTGTAGCTGAAGAAGATTTTTGGCTCCGGCGGTAGGGATCGAACCTACGACCAATTGATTAACAGTCAACTGCTCTACCGCTGAGCTACGCCGGAACACGAGGGGTCTATAGCAAGGGGTTGGGGGGGCGTAAAGGGGGCTTGTGGTGAAATCCTGGGTCAGGTGGACTTGTGATAAAGGGCGGACGGACTCGGGGTGGGATCGGCGGTGATCCGGCCTTCTTGCCAAAGTTTGATCAGATGCGCCAAGAGGTTACGTTCAGCGGAGGGCCAAAGGGCAGGGGGCGTGTCGGCGTATAGCTGGCGCGTCAGGTCGGGCAGGGACCGGGGTTCGGGGCCAAGGGCGGCCAGAAGGGCAGCCTCCCGCGTCTGGCGGTGCAGGGTCAGGGCGGCGATACGGGCGGCCGCCGGGGTCGGTTCGCCATGACCGGGATAGGCTGTAACCCCGACCAGCCCCACCAGACCCGACAGTCGGGCCAGACTGGCCATATACTGCGCCATATCCCCATCCGGCGGCGAGATCAGCGAAGTTGACCAGCCCATAACCAGATCTCCGGTGAACAGCCGGTCACCCTGTGAAAAACACAGGTGACAGCCGGTGTGGCCGGGGGTGTGCAGGGCCGTAATCTGGCGTCCGGCAAGGGCCAGAACCGCACCGTCGGGCACCGAATGGTCGGGGCTAAAGCTGGGGTCGAACCCCTCGCCCCCGGTCGCAAGGCCGTTTGCCGCCAGCTGCCGCATCACCGGCGAGCGACCGGAATGGGCCGGGCCAAAGCCCCAGGTCACGGCACCCGTGGTCTTGGCCAGCGCCGGGGCCAGCGCGGAATGGTCCAGATGGCAATGGGTGATCAGGATGGCGCAGATCGCCTCATCCTCGCGCAGAGCGGTCAGGATCGCCGCCAGATGACCGGGCAGGTCCGGGCCGGGATCGATCACCACGACCTGACCGCGCCCCAAAAGATAGGTGTTGGTGCCTGTTCCGGTCAGGGCCGAGGGGTTGTCCGCCCGGATCCGTCGCAGATCCGGTGCCAACCATTCCACCCGGTTTCCGCCTTCGGTCATTCAACGATCTTTCCCTGTTGCCGCGCGGCGGCTAGGCTGCGCCGATGCGTATAAAATTCAAATCGCTTCTGCCCCGCAGCCTGTATGGCCGTGCCGCCCTTATCCTGATCGTGCCGATCGTGGTGATCCAGATGGTGGTTTCGGTCAGCTTTATCCAGCGCCATTACGAAGGTGTCACCCGGCAGATGACACGCAGCATTCTGGTGGAATTGCAATATATTCTGGCCGGAGTGGATGCGGCCCCGACACCGGAGGCGGCGGCGCTGGCGGCGGGCGCGCTGGCTGGCGCGCTTCGGATGGAGGCACATTTGCCGCCCCTGACCCCGCCGCCCGTCGAAACCCGGATCGGCTGGATCGACTGGTCGGGACGGGCCATGGCGCAGGTGCTGCAAACCGGTCTGCCGGGGCTGGAGCGGATCGACCTGATGGCGGACCCGCGCCGGGTTCAGCTGTGGGTCCGGGCGGGCGAGCGGGCGGTGGAAATAGAATTCGACCGCAGCCGGGTTTCGGCGTCCAATCCTCACCAGCTGTTGGCGGTGATGATCCTGGCGTCGGTTCTGATGACGGCGGTGGCCTATGTGTTTCTGCGAAATCAGGTGACGCCAATCACCCGTCTGGCCCATGCGGCCGAGGCTTTTGGCCGGGGCGAAACGCTGCCTTACCGGCCGCGCGGCGCGGCCGAGGTGCGGGCGGCGGGGGCGGCGTTTCTGGCGATGCGAGCCCGGATCGAACGTCAGATCGAAAGCCGGACGCTGATGCTGTCGGGGGTCAGTCACGATCTGCGCTCGCCCCTGACGCGGATGAAGTTGGGGCTGTCCTTCCTGCCCAAGGACGACGACACCCGCGCCCTGCGGCAGGATGTGGAGGATATGGAGCGGCTGGTCGACAGCTTTCTGGCCTTTGTGCGGGGGGACAGCCAGGAGGAAACGGTGGAGGCCGATCCGTTGGCGATTCTGGCCGAGGTGGCGGCGCGGGTCCGGCGGATGGGCGCGGTGGTCGAGGAGATGACGGCCAGCGCCAGCCCAGTGCGGCTACGCCGTGAGGCGGTGGGGCGGGCCTTGGAAAACCTTGCCTCCAACGCCGCACGGCATGGCACCAAGGTCCGTCTGTCGCTGCGCCAGACTGGGGCCGCCACCGCCTTTGTGGTCGAGGACGACGGTCCAGGCATCCCGGCGGCGCTGCGTGAACAGGCGATGGAGCCATTCCAACGCCTCGATTCGGCGCGAAATCCGAATCATGGCGGTGGGGTTGGGCTGGGTCTGTCGATCGCGGCGGATGTGGCGCGGGCGCATGGCGGATCGCTGCGGCTGGGCGAATCCGAGGCGTTGAAAGGATTAAAGGCAGAGCTGGTTTTGCCCAGATCGGGGCGGGAATAGGTCAGAATGCGTGACGTATTTGGCGGGGTTTTCGGGGGCGGTTCGGGGACGTGGCGGGCTAAGCTGTTGATATTGCGACCGGTGGGGAGTTTGATGGCGCGTTTAGGTTCGGATTTTTGGGCGAAAAAATTGCGCGAGCGCAATTAACCTTTGGCGGGGGGAGTTGGGTTGGTAGGGGCGCTTTAGGGCGCAGGGTTTGAGCAGTTGTTGGAGGGGGCGAGCGGTCAAAAATTGATCCATTTGCATCTGCGACGTTTGGTCAGGGGTGTCTGGCGGTCTGGCCGACA
>JANNBI010000311.1:0-4318 GCA_031385345.1 Paracoccaceae bacterium
AAAACCCGGTGCCGATGACATCAATGGTGCCCGTGCCGCCGACAGTGAACTGGTCAAGGCTGCCCTGCGGCGTGCCCTGCGTTTCGTCGTCGAAGTTGTCTTCAAACAAGGTGGTGGCAGCCGATGCAGCGGTCGAGACCGACAGCGCCAGAACGGCCGAAGTGAGCAAGGTACGAATCATCACAAAAACTCCTGAAGTGGAAAAACCTTAACCAAAAGTAAGTGCCACAATTCTGCCGCTTTCACAACGAAATCCCGCCTCAGTTGCGCAGATCTACCCCGGCGGTGGCGGGTTTGCGCCGGTGGGCGAACAGTCGTGAAATTTACCCTAGATTGTGTGCAAGATGGAAACTCCCCCGGCGTCGATTTGGATCCCAAGTGGCCCAGAGGACCCGCAGATGACGCCCGGATGGCTCCCAAACGGGCCAGACCGGGGCAGTTCCGCTTGACGCTGCGGGGGGGATTGGTCTTGGCTTTGGATCCCGGTAGGGTGACCTGCGAAAAAGAGGTCACGCCGGGGGCCTTTGGGCCAAGGGTGGCCGCGCCTATATCTGGCCTGTGTCTGGCCAAAATCAGGATCATCTGTTTCATGTCATCCGCCGTTGTTGTTGCCTCTCCTGATGTGGTCTTGCGTCTGTCCGTGGTGATCCCGCATCTGAACCAGCCCGACATGCTGGCGCGCTGTCTGGCCTCGCTCGCGGCGGGGCAGCGGCAACCCGCCGAGATTTTCGTGGTCGACAACGGATCGCAAAGCCTGCCTGAAGCCATCTGTGCGGCGCATCCCGGCGTGGTCTTGTTGCAGGAACCGCTGGCCGGTCCCGGCCCGGCGCGCAATCTGGGCGTGGCGCGGGCCAGCGGCGATGTTCTGGCCTTTATCGATGCCGATTGTCTGGCCGATCCCCTGTGGCTGCAGCAGGCCGAGGCGGCGCTGGCCGATCCGGCGGCGATGATCCTGGGCGGCGATGTGCGCATCGCGCTGTGCGATCCCGCAAGGCTGACCGCGCTGGAGGCCTATGAAAGCATCTATGCCTACCGGATGGACCGCTACATCGCCCGCGAAGGCTTTACCGGCACCGGCAATCTGGTGGTGCGTGCGCCCGTGCTGCGCGACGTCGGCCCCTTCGCCGGCATCGGCGTGGCCGAGGATATCGACTGGGGCAAGCGCGCGACCGGCAAGGGCTACCGCATCCGCTATGTGGCGGGGATGAAAGTCTATCATCCGGCCCGGAACCAGTTTTCAGAGTTGCGCCAGAAATGGGACCGCCATGTCGCCCATTTCTGGACCGAGGCGGCCAAAAGCCGCGCCGGGCGGCTGCGCTGGCTGGTGCGCACCTGCGTTATGGCCGTCTCACCCTTGGGAGAGATCCCACGTATCCTGGTCTCTGACCGGATTTCCGGCCCGCGAAACCGGTTGCTGGCCTTTGCCGTTCTGACCCGGATTCGGCTTTACCGGGCCTGGATGATGGCCTGGCTTGCCTTTGGCGGCGATCCTGACCAGCTTGCCGCGCGGTGGAACCGACCGGCCCAAGGCAAGGGAGAGCAGGCATGACCGGCTGGGCGATCCTTGGCACCGGAGCCGTGGCGGCGAAATTCGCGCTGGACCTTGGGCAAGCCGGGGGCCGGGTCGTGGCTGTGGGATCTCGTGATCCTGATCGCGCGCGCGCCTTTCTGGCCAACCTTCCCGCCCGCCTGAAAACCCCGGACGCCCGCATCGGATCTGCCGCTGATGCCGTGCAGGCACCGGGGGTGCAGGCCGTCTATATCGCCACCCCGCCCAGCCTGCACGAAACCCAAGCGCAGCTGGCCTTTGCGGCGGGCCGCGCGGTGCTGATCGAAAAGCCGATCGCCCCGGATGCCCCGACCGCCCGGCGCATTGCCGAGGCAGCGGCCTTGGCGGGGGTGTTTTGCATGGAGGCGCTCTGGACCCGGTTCTTGCCGATGACGCGGCAGATCAGCGGGCTTCTTGATCGGCAGGCCCTGGGTGAGGTCCGTGCCTTTCAGGCCGATTTCATGGGCTCGGACCGGCCCGACCCAGGCCTGTCGCTGTTTGATCCTGCGCTTGGCGGCGGCGCGCTGCTGCACCGGGGCATTTACCCCTTGTCACTGGCCTTGCTGTTTCTGGGTCCGGTTCAGGCGCTGACCGCGACCGGGCGTCTGGGCGCCACGGGGGTGGAAGAAGAGGCGGTCATCGTTTTGACCCATCGTTCGGGGGCTATTTCCACGCTGCGCTCCAGTCTGCGGGGCGGGGGGGCGAATGGCATGACCCTGTCGGGGACCGAGGCCAGCCTTGTGGTAGAGGGTCCGGTCTTTCGCCCCTTTCGGGCGCAGTTGTTGCGTCATGGTCAGCGCCAGGGCGGCATGACCGGTGGGATTGCCGGTGGCACGGGCGGCGGGTATCGGATGCGGGGCTGGCGCGAAAGCGGACCGGCGCAGGCCTTGAACCGGCTTTTGACGGCTGGTCCTTTGGCCGAACTTCTGGCGGGACGTCCCGGGGGCGGTCTTTTGCGGGCGCCGCCGCTGGGCAACGGCTACGGCCATCAGGCCGTCGAGGTGGCGCGCGCCTTGGCCGCCGCAGAGCGCCAGTCACCACTGTTTCCCCTGGCGGACAGCATTGAGGCGCTGCGCCTGACCGATCAGGCGCGCGACCTGATCCGCAACGCAGTCCAGCCCGGACCCGCAGCACCCGAATCCGGAGAGACGGCATGACCCCCAATATCCCCCCGGAGGCGGCCCAGATCCAACGATCCGCGCCACAACAAACCGGCATTGGCATCATCGGCTGCGGCTATGTCTTTGACCATTACATGACGACGTTGCCCCAGCACCGGGGCCTGCGGGTGGTGGGCATTGCGGACCGCGACACGGCGCGCCGCGACAAGGCCGCTGCCTTTTGGGGCCTGCGTGCGGTTGCGGACAGCGCGGCACTGCTGGCCGATCCCGAGGTGTCGATCATCGTCAACCTGACCTCGATCGAATCCCATGCCGAGGTGACCCGTGCGGCGCTGATGGCGGGCAAGCATGTCTATTCCGAAAAGCCCTTTGTTCCTGATCTGGCCGAGGCCCGCGCCCTGATAGACTTGGCCGAGGCGCGCGGCCTGCGCATCGGTTGCGCCCCGTCAAATGCCCTGTCCCCCACCGCGCAGACGCTGTGGAAGGCGGTAAGCGACGGTACGGTAGGCGATGTGCGGCTGGTTTATGCCGAGTTTGACGACAACCCGATCTATCTGATGGCCCCCGAGGGGTGGCGGTCCCGCTCGGGGGCGCCCTGGCCCTATCTGCACGAATACGAGATGGGCTGCACCTGGGAGCATGTCGGCTATCACCTGACCTGGATGTGCGCGATTTTCGGGCCGGTACGCTCTGTCACCGCCTTTTCGCGGCGGATATTGCCTGACAAGACTGACCAGCCGCTGACCCCCTCTGACACGCCGGATTTTTCGGTTGCCTGTCTGGAGTTTGAAAGTGGCGTGGTGGGGCGGGTCACCTGTTCCATCGCGGCCCCCTATGACCACAGGATGCGGATCTTCGGCAACCGCGGGATGTTGCACAGCGACACCTATCGGCATTACGAATGCCCGGTCTATCTGGAGACCTTTGGCAAGCTGAACCTGAATGCGCGCAAGGCGCGGACGGTGCGGACCTCGACCCTGTTGAGCTGGATTTTCGGAATCGGCGGGCGACGCCTGCCTTTGACGCGGCCCGCCGTGCCGGGGGGCCAGGCCCCCACGGATCTGGGGGCGGGGGCCGGGCGTGGCCTGCGCGGCTGGCTGAACCGATTGAAGCGGCGGCAACTGGGCCAGCAGGACAAATCCGTGGGCATTGCCGAACTGGCAGCGGCCATTGCCGAAGGGCGGCCCCAGTTTCCCGCGCATGATTTCACCCTGCATCTGACTGAACTGACCTTGGCCATTCAGGGCGCGGGCCGGGCGGGCGCGGCACAGGCCTTGACCACCCGGTTCGATCCGCTGGCCCTGCCCGAGGCCAGCCGTCGCACCGGCCCGGATTATGCCCGCTTTGCCCGTCATAGTCTGGCAGAGCGCCTGTCGGCGCGACTGCTGGATCGGCTGCACCGTCCCTGACTGGGCCATCTTGGACTGGGTCACCCTGAACTGGGCCCCGGTCTTGATGTGCTAAGATCGCGCTGTCGGACCGATCAGCCCGGCAGCGTCGCCATCAACCCGCGCAGCCCCGCCTCATAGGCCTCCAGCTTCACCAGCCCCCGCGCCAGCGCCACCTCGGCCTCTTGCCGCAGCTGGGTCTTGTCGCGGTAGGCGTCCATGACCTTGGTCAGGATCGCAGCGCCGGTTTCAGTGGTGCA
>JANNBI010000327.1:0-21152 GCA_031385345.1 Paracoccaceae bacterium
GCACGCAAATCCAGCAAAGCACCGTGATACGCGGTCGATCCGACCATCTGCGCGGTTTCGTCGCGGGTCAGCAGGCGGACGGGTGCGGCGCGGTCTTGCCATTGACGCGCCCTTTCAACTAGTTCGGCCAAGCCTTTGGCATCATTGGCGCAATGCAGGGTGCCGACAGGGTTGGCTTCGCATGGAATGGCGTGTTTTGCGACACGGCCAAAAACCTCAAACGGGGCATTGCCCAGAAGATCCAGCACCCGGTTGCCGAAGGTGGGGCCAAGGCCCTGAACCACGGCTTCGGGCATCACCCACATGCCGGCATTGACCAGTCCGACGTTGCGGCCTGCGCCGCCGAACCCCGGTTCAACGGCCTCTATCACGCGCACCGAAACCCCGGCTTCGGCAAGCGTCAGGGCAGCGGACAGACCGGTGTAGCCCGCGCCGACGATGGCCACATCCGCCACAACCTCGCCCGACAGGGGCGGACAGGGCGGCAGGGTCGGGGCTGTGGTTTCCCACAGGCCGTGTGATTTGGGGTCATTCTGCATCGGGCGGTTCCGGGGGGTGTCAGATGTGCAGTTAGGCTTGTCTTTGTCGCAAAGCCAAGCAAGGATTGCGACAGACCTTATTCGGAAACGGAATGACATGGCCACCGGACCGCGCCGATTTTTGCCGCCAACCGCCTATTTGCGCGCGTTTGAGGCGGCGGCGCGGACCGGGTCGGTGACGCAGGCCGCGCGGGAATTGTCGCTGACGCAATCGGCGGTCAGTCGGCAGATTCTGGCACTTGAGGCGCAGTTGGGCGTCGATCTGTTTCACCGCGAACGCCAGACCATCCGGCTGACTCTGGCGGGCGACGCCTATGCCCGTGACATCCGCGAGGCATTGCGCAAGATCACCGCCGCCTCTTTGACGCTGCGGGCCAATCCGGGCGGCGGCAGTCTGACGTTGGCCTGCCTGCCGACATGGGGCGCGCGCTGGCTGGTGCCGCGGTTGCCGGGGTTTCTGGCGGCCAATCCCGGCGTCACGGTGAATGTTCTTACGCGGTTGGTGCCGTTCGATTTTGCGCGCGAACCGTTGGATGCGGCGATCCATTTTGGTGCTGCGGACTGGCCGGGGGCGCGGATGCAGCGGTTGCAGACCGAATGGGTGCAGCCGATGTGCAGCCCGGCAATGAAGGCGCGGTTCGGCTTTGGCCAGCCGGCCGATCTGCGGGCGGCGCCCTTGTTGCATCTGGAGTCGCGGCCCGACGCCTGGGAGAGGTATCTGGCCCATGCCGGCGCTCCGTCCGAGGAGGTGCAGGGCGCGCTGTTTGACCAATTCTCTACCCTCGCGGCGGCGGCAGTGGCGGGGATCGGTCTGGCCCTTTTGCCGCTGATCCTGACCGAGGCGGAGCGTGCGGCGGGCCGTCTGGTGGCGGCGGTCGATCTGGCGATGGAAAGCCGCGAGGCCTATCATCTGGTCTGGCCGCCCGAGCGCGAGGCGCATCCACCGCTGCGGGCATTCCGGGATTGGTTGGGCGGGCAGGTGGCGGATTAACCTCTGGGGCGGTTATGGGCGGCGATGGCGGACAGGATCATGGCGATCACCACAAAGCCCATCGCCGCGCCGGGCAGGCTTGGGGTGAAGGCATCGCGCACCAGATGGCCGCCGGTCTTGGCCCCGACCGCCTGACCAAGATAGACCACCGAAGTGTTCATCGCTACCGTGGCCGAGGCCAGCGCCGGGGCCAGCGCCACCAATCGGCCCTGCTGGAAAGAATTGACCGCGAATCCGCCGATCTGCCACAGGCACACGGCCCCCAGTAAGACCCAGTAATTGCCGAAGAACACCGTGATCAGACCCATCGCCAGCAAGACGATGATCATCGAGGCCATGGCCCCCCGTTCTGGCCCGATCCGGGTGGCGAAACGGGCGACGGCGATGTTGCCCAGCACGCCGAAAGTGCCGCCGGCCAGAAAAGTCAGGGCGATCTGGGCGGTGCTGGCGGCGTAGATTGTGGTCAAAAGCGGGGTCATATAGATGAAAACGGCGGTCTGGCCCGAGCCGACCAGCAGGGTGACCGCAAGCACCAATAGCAGCCGCCAGTCGGTCAGAACCTGCACCCAGGACGACAGCCGCAGCGGGGCGACGCGCAGACCCTTGGGGGTGGTCACGAACACGCCGACCACGCCAAGGGCCGACAGGCCCGCCATGCACAGATAGGTGCCGCGCCAGCCGATCACATCTCCCAAAAGTGCGCCAAGCGGAATGCCCAGAACCGAAGCCAGCGACCAACCGATGAAGATGAACGCGATGGCCGCGCCGCGCCGTTCGGGGGGCACGATCAGGCCGACGGTGGCGGCGGCCTGCGGGGTAAAGATTGCGGCCCCGGCCACGGTGACGGCGCGGAACACCAGCACAAGCGTATAGGTCGGGGCCATAGCCGCGCCGATATGGCCGACGACATAGAGCATCAAAGCCGTGGTCAGCAAAATCCGTCGGTCAATCGAGGAGGTCAGGGCGGCCACCAGCGGCGCGCCGATGCCCACAACCAGCCCGCCCACGAAACTTAGCAGCCCCGCCGTCGGCGCATCCAGACCCAGATCGACCATGAACACGTTCAGCAATCCTGCGGGCAGCATGATCCCGGTGCCGATGATCAGATTGCCGAACAGAAAGCTCCACAGGGCGGGGTGGGTTTTGGGCGTCATGTCGGGGCCTTATCGGAGGGGGCTGGGGTGATCGGGTGGGTGTCTGTCAGGCCGGGGATTGGCGGTGCGGGTTCGATCTGAGAACGCTCAATCTGCCGGGCGACGGCCCTTTGCAAGCGCCAAAGATAGCTGTCGTGCAGGCCGTAATGCTGCAGATGGGTGACGGTTTGCAGCAGATATTCGGCCATAGAGCCTTTGTCGCCCGCAGCGGTGGACAGGCTGGTGACGACCTGCGTTTCGCTGAGGGGATGAACGTAAAACTCGGTCTGGCGGTCGATCGGGAAGATCAGGGCGGTGATCGGGCCTTGGTCGGTGTCAACGCGGCTCCACTTAGGGGCATAGGCGGCGCGGCGGAACGGCATCTCGCGGCGCAGAACGGCCATAAGGTCGTCCTTTGTGGTGGCCGGGGTCAGGCGCAACGCCACGCCCCGGCAGGATCCGCCCCGGTCCAGCGCCAGCATCAGGCCGGGACGGTCGGGGCAGCCGCGGTAGATGGTGATCCAACCCAGACAGAATTTGCGGTGCCAGCCGGTCAGTCGGGCAGTGCGGTATTCGGCCGGGGCAAAGCCCGGATTCCAGATCAAGGAGCCGTAAGCGAAGATCCAGAACTCGGGCGGGGCTTTGGCCAGAACGTTGGTCATGATGGCGTGCAGATCGGCTTCGGTTGCGACCTCGCCGGCGGAGTCAAAGGGTTGGGGCGGCCCCAGATAGGGCGGCACCTGCGCCACATGCGCGGCGGTCAGACAAAGCGGGCGGGACATGGAACCTGCAAAAGGACTTGGTGCGTAACGCGGCAGGTTTAGGTCAAATCGGGGTGAGGGGACAGGGGCAAATCAGAGGGGATATGAGGTGAGTAGAGTAGATGGAGGGGTGGTGTGAGATGAAGGCAAGGAGATTGTGGGGCGAGCGAAGGGAGAGGGATTTTGGGTGGAGTTTCGAGTTGGGCCGACGGTGTCGGGGGGGGGTGAAGGACGGGGTCATATGGGAGAGAGGATCGGACTGAAATTCGCGGCAGGGGGGTAGCGAAAAGCTGGGAAATGTCGGGTCTGAAGGACATCGGGGATGCAGCCGTTGCTTTTGCGGCTGCTGAAAGCGAGGCTTCATCAGGCCCAATGCCGTTGTAACGGGCACGGCAAACCTGATCACAACTCGGCGCGGCGTGTTTGCGGGACGGCCTGTTCCTCAAACTGCTACAAATTTTGCCAACGATCCGGCAGGTACCCGTCAGCCTTCGCCTACCCTTGCTCAACCGGGCTTAGTGCGTCGAAGCGCAACCCGCTGGAGCCTTCGCCGCGGCCCACGCGTTTGGTGCGGCCAAGCCAGACCAGCCGCTGCCCGTCGCCGGTCCGGGCCATCTGGAAGGACCGTGTCAGCACGATGCCCGACCGGGGGATTTCATTTTCCGCGACCTCGAACCGGTTGTCGGTGCCGCGCAGCAGCTGGCCCCTTGGCAGGCCATCGGTTTCGCGGCCATCTTGCAGGGTGCGGCGCAGGGACATGCGGCGAAACAGAATCGTGCCCAGCGGTGCCGCGGGATCGGGGACCGCGACCATCGGATGCCAATTCAGCGGCACCGGAGTTTGCATCCGGTATAGATAGGCCGCGTCAGTCAACCCGGTCACATCCAAGGTTTGCAGCATGACGCGGCTTTCGGCACGGCTGGGCCTTGCTGCGGCCCCGATTCCCGGCGTCACCCGCTCGGTCGCCCAGACGATATTTGCCATTTCGTCGCGGAAAAACGCCACCTCCTCTATCGGGTCGCCTTCCAGAGTCTGGGCGGTCACGGCGGGCAGCACAAAGGTGTTGTCCGACGATTGCGGATCATCGGCCAAAGACAGATCGAACATTGACCATTTGGCCTCGCCGGATTGGGCGGGCGGGATCACGGCGGTCCGGCCAAAGGTGTCGGTCACGGTTAACTGGTCAAGGGTGAAGCTGTGGCCATAGTCCAGCGACAGGGGAATTTGGAACCAGTCGGTGCTGGCGGCCAGCATGTATTCCAGCATCAGCATCGTGGCGATGGAGGTGGGACCACCCGTCGTTGCGGGCAGGTTGACGGCGGTATCCTCGGCCTCGAAATAGCGGTCGGCGGGCATGCCGGCAAAGCGGATGGGCAGGGGGATCCGTTTGGCGCTGACGCTGCGGGGTTCGGCAAAAGGACCGGTGGCGGGCGCGCCAAAATCCATTGCCCACCAGTCCAGCCGCGCATCGGCATAGCCATCGACATGCAGAAGGCGGCCGTGCGCAGTGTCGGTGTCGATGTCAAAGCGGTATTCCAGCCGGCGGTCATCCCAGGTGGGCGTGGCCATGGGCGGCACGAACACGCCGTCCCATTCGGCCAGCCACTGGGTAACGGCGCGCAGGGCGGCTGGGTAAAGCGCTTCCCCCGCGGCAAAGCCCGCGGGCAGGGCGGTGATCTGGCCTTGGTCGTCCCGCAAGGGGCGAATGCGGGTCAAAAGATCGGCGCCGTCCGGTGCGGCGTCGCGCCACAATTCGCGCAGAAGGTTTTGTTGAAAATCTTCATTGTCGGCGGTGGGCAAGGTCAGCGGGAAGGCCAGCCGCAAGCCGGGGATCAGGCTGGCGGCCCCTTCGGCCACAAGGCAGCGTTCCAGATCCAGACCGGCCTCGCCACTTAGGGTGGCATAGGCAAGGATTGCATCGGCCTCGGCCTCGACGTGGGGTTCCCAGATCGCATCGGCGGGGTGGTCGGCGGGCGGCGTGCCTTGCAAGAACAACCGCGAGGTCTGTCCGGTCAATTGCGTCAGAATCGGAGAGCCGGCGTCCTCGCCCTGCAATTCGCCCAACTGCCATTGCCGACCGATCAGCCACAGGGGATCGGCCAGCCGTGCCTCTAGCCCGGGGGCCAGATCCAGCGCGGTGGGGTCGCCTTCCAGTCGGTGCCATGAGGTGATGCCGGGTTTGGCGAACAGTTGGTCCGGCGCAAGAATCAGGTCGTTGAGGACGATGTCCATGTCAAAACTTCCCCAGAATGGCGGTCGAGCTGGTGGCGAAATGGGCGCGCAGATCCAACGTCGCCATTTCGCGCGACAGGTTTTGCGGCAGAAACACAGTGGGCAGGATGGCACCGGCGCCGGGGATCTGGGTCGGGGTCAACAGGCGCAAGCGGGCCAGATTGACGGCTTCGTTGACGATGTCCACCAGCATATCCGCTGACCAAGGCCTGTCGGCAGCGGGGGTGGCGGCCAGAAGGATGACCTGTGGCGGTCGAGAGGCCGGGGCGTCGTAATGAAAGCTGATGCTGGTGGCGGTGTCGCGGGCGGGGATCGCCTCGGACCAGTCATCGATCAGGACGCCGCAGAGGGTGGCGGCGGGGTTGAAGGGGCCGAACACCACGGCTGAAAGGGCGATGTCGGGGAGGATCAGCTTGTCGTCCTGTCGGTCCAAAGGCAGGCCGATCCAGCGCTTGCCGGGGTCGTGGGGGAATTGCGCGAGGGTGACGGTTTCGCCCGCCATGGGATGAGCGGTCATCGCGGCGGCGTCGAGCGCATCCATCAGGGCGCGCATCGGCGGGCGGACCATGGCCATTTGCCGGCGCCAGCGGGTGACGCCGCCGCGGCCCGTGTCGCCGCGCAGGCTGGTTTGACTGGCGATATTGGCCTGCCATGCGGCGCTGACCAACGGCGTCAGGGTGATCTCGGGCAGGACGGGAAATTCGGGGCCAAAGATCAGGCGGATTCGCGCAACGTGATCGGCCATGGTGTCAGCGGGAGCCAAGGCAGGCCAGTCGGCCAGACGCCGGGTCAGGCTGGCCAAGGCCGTGCGGGCATTGGCGAGGATCGCGCCGTCGGGGGCGTCAGGATGAAGCGGATGGGGCAGGCGCAGGAACATCTGCGCGCAGGTGCCAAGGCCCCGCAGGGCGGCGGCGCGGTCGGCCAGGCCCTCCGGCGCCACCGATTGCGCCAGATCCTGCACTGCCGTTTGGACGGAGACGTGCAGGGCCGAGGCGGTGCTGGCCAGCGCCGCCATTTCGACCCCATCCTCCACCGCGCCGCCCGGCAGGCCGAAGTCAGTGCGCAGCAGCGGGCGGCGGCCAATCAGGCAACGGCGCAGGGTGCCAAGCAGGCCTAGCAACTTGCCATATCCGATGTGTCCAATGCCGGCATCCGGCGGCGGTTCGGCCAGCAGCGCCACGGAAACCTCTCCCAGACCCGAGGCGGCGGCGATGCGTTGTTCCAGCGGACTTAACTGGTCGGCGCGTTCGGGCTGGGACAGGAACAGCAGGCTGACGGGTGACAAGTTCAGACGGGTCAGGGGCACGGAAACCGGGGACTGGCCAGCAATAGGGTTGCCCTGATCATCCGCCGGGCAGACGGCGATCACGAAGCGGGCAGGGTCGCCCAGAAAGTCCGCCGCAATGGCATTGGCCCCGGCGCTGGTCTGGCTGGCCAGATCTGACGGCCACACCGCCGCCGCCGCCCAATCGGCCATCCAGAACACCCGCTGCGCAAATCCGCGCGCCCGGCGGGGAATTTGGACTGACAAGGCTTCCGATGGTCGCTCTTGCCGGTCGATCACCCCCAAGGCCGCGGCGGCGCGCGTGGCGTTGCCTTTGACAAGGTGATGCACGGCTTCGGTGGTCCACAGGTCGGAAAAGGCGTCGAACACCTCGGCCAGATGGGTCAGGTGGTCGGAAAGGGCCTTGCTGTCGGGATCGGTCAAAGGGGCAGAGAGTCGGGCCACTTGCGCCAGAAGGGCGGTTTCGTCGGCCATCCACAGACGGACCAGTTTCAGCCCGTCGGCCACGTCATGCGCCGCGATGGTGTCGGTGGGTTGGTCCAGGGCGGGGGAGCCACGGTCGGTTGGATGCGGGGCGATCTTGCGGAACGCGCCGATGAATTTGGCGCAAGAAAAATCAGCGGTCAGCCAGCGTTCGAACCGGTAGCCCAAAAGCGCGCTGGGGGGCTGGCCCTGCGCCATGCCATCCGAAATCGCCAAAGCCGTGCGCACGCGGTCCGAGGTCAGGCGCATGGCAAAGGCCTGCGGATCGTCATCGCGGTTGGCCATATGGCCCGCGCGCAGGATGGCGGCGGTCACCGCATGATCGCCCGAGGGCAGGTGCAGATAGCCCTCGCTGTCGGGCTCTGTGTCCATCGTCAGATCATGCACAACACCGTAGCCGCCGACATGCAGTCCGGTCGGTTGGTGCAGGCGCATGTCGGACAGGCGGCGGGTGGCGACCGAGGTGATGAAAGCATCCAAACGGTGCGACCCCAGATCAAGCAGACCGCGCAGGGCATGTTCGACATCCTCGGGCGGGCAATCGACCAGTCTGTCAACCGCGTCGCGGTAGGCTTTGACGCCCGCAAAGGCGGCTGGGGGGGCGGGTTGGCGGATCTGGTCGTCAATGAACTTCAGCAAGGGTTGACCATCGGTCAAGGGGCCGGAAACTTGCAGCAGCATCCGGCTGTTTCCAAGCGCGATTTGATCGGCGGTCATGGGGGGCAGGGCCGTCAGACCCGTCGTTTCGGACGCGCTAAGGGGCGGCCCGGTCGGGTCGGCTTGGGCCGGTTGGATGTGGATCAGCGCCGCTGTTTCGTATTCAAAGGCACCGGACAACAACAACAGCCCTTCGAACAGCGACTTGGCGTCGCCTCCGTCCGTGTTCAACAAGATCGAGATCAGGGCGGGATCAGAGGCGGCATTGGTGATGCGGGCGGTCAGGCGGGCGACCAGCTGCGGCAGCGTGTCACTTTCCGCCAGAACCCAAGGCAGGTTTTTCAGGCGAATGACCGGGCAGGTTTGCAGGGTCATGTCCAGAAGCAGCGGCCAGTGGCCTTTGAGGCGCGCCCAATTTTGGTCAAGTTCGAACAGAATTTTCCAAACTGTATCGTAATGTCGCCTGTCGGCGGATGTTTCGGTATTGGCGCGGGTGACCGGGCCAATGGCAGGGCGCAAGGACATTCGATTGGCCATCGGCCCCAGCTTCAGAATGCGGGCCATGACATCCGCCGAGGTGTCGCCTGCCGGTTGGGCAAAGATGCGGGGGATCTGGTCCAGCGCTTCGGGGGTCGCGACCATCGTGCGGATCAGGTGCAAGAGGTCGGGCAGGGCCTTATCGAAGGCGGCGGGCAGGTTGTCTTGCGTCAGGCTGTGCCGAGGCAGGATGGGCAAGACGCCATAGGGCTGCCGCCCGACCCGCAACGTGGCAAGGGGACCGGCAGGGCGGACATGGGTGACGATATGGTCGCGCAAGCGGTCTTGCACCGCGTCGGGCAGCACCGGGGCCAAAACGGTCTTGAAATAGTGGCCAAAGGCGCTGCCCAACAGGGCGGCATGAACGATTGCGACGCTGGTGTCATAGGCCAGATCCGCGCCCGCAAGGCCATGGAAAAGGTCCGGCGCATCGGGAAGTCCCAAAGCCGAAATCAGGCGCATCAGATCTGCGCCCCGAGGCTTGGCCAGCGGACCCGCAACCTGCAAAGATGCAGCGCGGTCACGGGCCAGACCCTGCACCTGCGACGTGGTTTGCGCGGTGTTATTGGTGGCGGTGCCGTTTTTCAGCAGGCCAAAACCCGTGCTGTGGCCATGGTCGCGCAGATGGGCGGCCAGACCGATGGCGGCGTCCTGCGGGCTGCGGCTTAGGTCCACGCCGACCACCACCAGCCGGGCGATCCTTCCTGCAAAGCCTGCGGGCAGGGTGATCGTGGTGGCCATACCGGCCGCGACGGCGGCGTCAAAGTCAATCATCCAGCGCGCGGGATCATCGGTAAAGATCGCGGCTTCATTACCGGCTGGGGGGCCATGGGGTCACCCAAGGGTGAGACGGGCAGGACATCGGCCACGGGCCTGTCAAACCAGCCCCGGTACAAGGTGCGGTTGTCGGAGCCGGTGATCTGCACCAGCCAGCGGCTCGGCAAAAGCTGGGCCTTGGGGTTGCGGGCGGGCGGCGCAGGGACCGTCGGTACATCGGGAAAATCGGGGGGCAGGTTGGGATTATGGCCATCAAGGCCGGGGGGAAGGAAGCGGTCCAGCACATATTTCGCCCGCTCTGGCCCAAGGGCCGTGGCGGCTTCGGTCCAGGCCGCGTCAGAGCCGTTCGCTTGCCAGACCCGGGACCAATAGGCGCGGGCCAGCGCCGCCTCGGCCTCGGAAACGGCGTCGATATGGCTGTGGATATGCACCTGATCGGGGTAGATGCGCAGCTGAAGTTGCGTCGGGCCGTTGAACCGGGTTTCGATCCGTACCGGCAACAGGGCCATCGGAACGCCGGTGTCCAACGTACCGATCACCGCGTCGGGGGCGGCAAAGGCTTGGGTGGCGAGATCTTGAAAGCCGTTGCGGATCTGGGTGATCCGGACGGCTGCGTCGCTTTGCGCCGCCTCCAAAATGGCGATTTCAAGGTCCAGCCTTTCGGTTTCGTCCCCGGTTTGCAGGGCGGACTGCCGTGCGCGCTGGAACTGGTCCAACTGCTGGCGGTTCTGGGACTGATGCTGGTCCAAAGCGGCAAAGCTGTCGCGCGATTGGCCAAACTGTGCAAAAGTGTTGGCTGGCATTTTTGACCCCCCTATGGATCCCTAAATAATGGCGGTAAGTTCGCTGCTGTGCAGCACGTAGCGGAATTGTTTTTGCAGCAATTTGCCCGCAACGGCCCCGCCGTTGGCGCTGGGTATCGCAAGGGCCGAAGGGGGCAGATGTTGGCCCGGCAAGACGCCGGTGGTGGACCAATCCGGATCATCCTGATCAACGCCGACCAAACCGCCGTTGTCATCAAGGCCAAAGCGCGCTTCGGTCACAGGCTCCAGAAAAACGAGGCTCCACTTGTCGGCAACGAAAGTTTGCGGCGACAGACCAAAGCCCACGACGGTGATGTCAGGCTCCATTTGCAGTTTGAAGGCGGGTGGACGCATGACCAGTGGCACTGCGTTCGGATCATCGGGCAGGGTGGCCAGATGGCCATCGGCCCCGATTTTCCAAGCCAGAAGATGCGTGTTCGGATATCGGCGCAACAGGCGGCCACGGACCACCACCGCCATGAGGTCGCTTGTGGCGTTGGCGAGTCTGCCCGCCAAGGGACCGGTGTGGGGCCAATTGTGTATGGCCTGGACATCTTGGGTTTCGGGTATGGCCCAGTTCCAGAAACGGGTGATCGGTGTGCCTCGGCTGTCGGTGGGATAGCTGCGCCACAAAAGCTCTCGGTTCATTTCGTGATTGGCCCCGATCATGAAGGCGGCAACAAAGCGCGGATTGGGAGAAAGCAGCGTGATGGAGTTGTCAGGCAGGACTACTTCGGCGGGCAACAGGCGTTCGGGCGCGAGTTTGGCCAGAAGGTCAGCAAAGGGCAGGGTGATGCGGGGGGCGGCGCTGATCTGGTCAAGCGGGCCGGTTGCGGGATCCACCAACCAGTTGGGGCGGGTCACGATCATCGCGGCGCGGCGGGCGAAAAGGATGGTCGGGTCGATGGCCTGCCGCAGAAGGGTGGCCATGCCGGGGGTGGCTGTGTCGGCCAAGGCGGCGGGGCGGAAACTGGCGGTGATTGGCGCGGTATGGGCATCGGACAGATCCTGGAAGGCGCTGAGAACCTGATCCATGCCGGTGGTCTGCAACGGCGGCAGAGTGCCCACAAACATCGGGCCGCCGGCAACCTCGATACCGCCACGGCCATTCGGGGCACGACGTGGGCCTCCAACAGGACCGGCTTCGGCGGGGCGCGCGCCATCGCGGCCAAAGGTCATAAAGCCACGCACTGTTTTGGTCAGGTCAACTGGCACGCCACCGACCTTGACCTGCAGCTTGCCGCGCTCCGTGGTCACGGTGCCCGAAGCGGGCTGGCCTGTGGTGGTCTTGGACAGGCTGTTCAACACCGCGGCGCGGCCGCCTGCATCAAGGTGCTTCACGGCGGCGCCGGACAGGTTCAGCACGGCGGAATAGGTGCCACGGGCATCAAGGGTGCCCAATTGCACCTCGCCCACCTGAGCGCCCCGCCTTTGCACGATGGCCAGCATCTGCACGACCGAGCCGGGACTGGGCACGGGGACAACCAGTTGCAGCGCGTCGGGATTGGCGCGCATCGTGTCGCGCGCCAGTTCAAGGATCTGCTGCACGCCCTGTCCGGTCTGGCCGGCGATGTCGGCGGCAAGGATCAGGTGCTGTTCTGTCACCATTCCCGTCACCGCCAGATCGGCGCGGGGGGTAAGGTCCAGTATCTCTGCCTGTTCAAAAAGGCCCGGACGCAACGCCTCGGAGGGATCAGCGGCCAGATTGTCGCGCTGCAAAGCCATGGCCATGCTGCGCGACAAAGCGGACTTTGTCACGGTCGCCATGCCCGGAGTTGCCCGCGCAGCCATGCGGGCGACGCGGCCGACCGGGCTGGTCATGCGGCGCAGCGCCATGTCAAAGGCCCGGTCCGGCAGGCTGGTGGCGGCGATCTGCCCGGTCAGCGTCACATCGCCAACCCTTGTGCGGGCATGCAGCACCGAGGTCACCATCAAGAACCGGTCGGGGGACAGTTTGGCGGTGTGGCGCGCCAAGGCCCGAACCGCGACGGTGGCCAGAAAATCCGACCGGGCCAGTTGGGCATTGGCGGCCAGAACATCCCCGACCTGTTCCCAGGCGATCTGCATCAGGTCTTCCTGATTTTGGCGCACCACATCGCCGCCCAGACGCGCGTCCAACCGGCAGCGGGGGTCAAGATTGACCTCGTCCAGCCAATCGGTGCTGACGCGGTCCAAGGCAACGGCATCGCGGCGGGCGTGGCGGTCGCCGTAGATTGGCGGCAAAAGCGCCTCGGTGGTCGAGGGATTGATGGTGCGCTGGGCAGCCTGTGCGAAGGCCGCCGGCACCTGCGAGATGTCGGGCAGGGGGCGGTCCGTCGCCTCAAGCGCCGCATCAAAGCGGATCAGGCTGGCAAGGGTCTCGGGGGGCAAGGTGTCACGCAGCGCGTCGGTGCCGTCTGCGGTGCCCAGATAGACCCGGCCCATCCGGGCCTGATCCGATGGAATGCCTTGGGCCGAGACGATCATCGGCTTCAGCCTGCGGGCGAGGGATTCGAAATCCCCGTTCTCGCCGGTCTGAAAGGTCCAATGGTGATAGATCGGCAAGATCAGATCCAGCGAGGCCGCAGTCCAGGCCGGGGCAAGTGGCGCATCGGGATTGGTGCGCGGCAGGCCCAGACCGGCATCGCGCCCGGCATCCCAAGCGGGCACCAGACAGGCGATGTAGTTTTGCGCCGGTTCCAGCCGACGCGGACAGATCAGCCGCGACAGGTTCAGATCAGGGCGGGCGGTCAGACCGGCCTCATCGGCCCGATCCCCGTCGGTTGTCAGGCGCTGCGCGTGGGCCCAGGCCCAGGAGTCCGCCAAGTCGGGCAATTCGGTGGCGGGTAAACCGTCCTTTAATCTGATCCAAGGCAGGGGGCGGCCTTGGGTGATGCTGGGGCCTTCGACAGTGTCGGCCTTAAGCACCACCAAAACCAGCCAGGGTGCCAGACGCTGATCCGGACCCGCCGAGGAGGGGGTGAACAGCCAGGGAAAATCGGGGGCATCAAAGGCGATGGACACAAGGAAGTTCGGTTCCATGTCGTGGGAGGCGGGTTTGGGGTCACAGCCAAGGATCATACGGTGATCAATGCCCACCACATCGCCCGGCCCCATCAGGGTGACGCTGCGGTCGGCCATGATGTCGGCGGTCACCGTCACCTTGAAGCTGGATTGGCCACGGACGGGTGGGGGCGACTGGATGGGCAGGCCTGCCACCAGACCGCGCCGTGTCCATGGGAAAAAGCGGTACACCTGCGCCATGATCAAGCCCCCAACATTTCAAACGCTTCGACGACATGGCCGCCCAAGGCCGAGACCGCTGCATAAGACCCCTGCTCGGCTGGCGCGACTTCTGGGCCAATGACTTGCAGGCGCTGCGGATCCACGCGGACCCACTTGGATGGGTTAAGGCGCGCACCATTCCGATCCGGCAGGGACGATTGGAGCGGACGCAGGGGTGAGCGTGCGGCGGCTTCGAAATCGGTCAGGAAGTTAAGACCCAGATGCCGTGGTCCGATCTCGGTCGTGGGGGCGGCGTCATGGGAATAGCGGGTTTCAAGGGTGATCTGCGCCTCGGTGACGGATGCGGGCAGGCTATATCCCCCGGCGCCCACAACGATGCCGCTGGGCCAGTCTTCGAACGCGGGAAGCATCAGCTTTTCGGCGTCGGTCCGGATCAGAAATTCGGGGATGGCGAACTGATCCTTCAGGACAGTGACCTCTGCCGCGATGGCAGTCCCATCAGCATTCTTAATGTCCGGCAGCGGAAAATTCGCCAGGCCTTCGATGACCGAAGCCCCGACGCGTTGGAGGGCTAGGCCAAAAGGCAGGCGGCTTTGCGAATAGCTGAGCGCGGCAAGCGGATGCGCAAGGTCAAGGACAGGGGTCGCGGGATCCTTGCACGGGGCGAGAGTGACCAGCATGTCGGATTGACCGGGCAGGACATATTTCCAGTGGCTGGGATTGCGCAGGTCATCGGCCACAAGCGGGGCAAGATTGATGCTGCTGACGGGTACAGTCAAATCATCGCCCCAAGATTCATCGAAGGGTACGTCAATGTCGAAGAACAGGATATGAATCTCGCCATGCCCCTTGATGCGGCAGCGATCCGGGCCCCAAAGCGTCAGGTCAAGGCGCACCGCAAGCAGTTCGTGGTCGTGATAGGTCAGGGCAGCGAAGGCGTGGGCGCTGACTTCAAAACTGAAGGGATCCGGATGGATCAGCGCGTCAAAGCCCAGTTCGGCGTGAAATTTGATCGGGCCAAACTTGTATTCGCAGCCAAGTTCGGCCCCGAATTGCAGGCTGCCAGGGACGACGGCGACATAGGTGCGGAACCAAGCCTTGATGACGCCGATGTCATAGTTGGCGCCGATCCGGTCAATACGGGTGGGGAAATCCTCGGGGATGGATTTGTAGTTCGGATGGAACCCGCCGGCTGCGATCATCAGGCGCGACTGCGGGCCGGTGCGCAGAGAAAAGGCGATGGCGCCTTCGATGGCGATGGGGCCAAAGCGCGAGTCACGCAGGCGTGCGTAAAGACTGATGCTGATGCCCGAGGAGCCAAGGCCGATCTGGCCGACGAAATCGCAGATCAGTTGGAACCGCAGCACCTCTGGCACTTTGTCAAAGCAGGTGACCTTGAGGCGGCCCAGTATGTAGATGTGGAACAAGCCGTCGTTCTTGTCGGCCCCGGCCCCGAGGGGCACGATGACCCCCAGCCGGAAATTGCAGAAATAATCAGATCCCCAGCTGATTTCAGCCATCAGACCAAAGGTATAAGCGTCCTGTTTGACCGGAAAGATCTTGCGCAGCGACGCGATCAGGCGGGGCGCGTCCCCAACCGGATCTTCGGGAAACAGCACATCATCCAACGCGCCGCTGGGCAGGCCGTCGATCAGTGCCTTTTCGTCAAAATCGTGATTGATGCCGACGATGCCACCCAAAGCGTTCAGCTTGAACCCCAGCGGCAGATCAAGGCCGTTGGGCCACCGCGCGTAGATCAGCAGGAAGAACGCATATTTGGCTGCGCTGCCGGGTTTGCCTGCAGTCAGGATCGCGATGGCCTTTAACGACAGGCCCCAGAAGGTCAGCTCCAGCGCGCCGGCAAACTCACCAGCCTCGGGATCGATCGACAGGAAGCCCCCGCCCGTCAGTCCGGAGCTTTCGATTTTAAGACCGATGGCTTTGGGCGGTATGAACCCGGGGTGGCCACTGGCCGGGTCGATGTCGAACCCGACGCGGTCGATGGTGGCGTTGAAAGGGCCGATGCCAAAGCGCAGCGTCGAGGTCAGCTCTAACGCGATCCCGGTTTTGGTAAGCTTCACGGCCAGGTCCAGATAATCCAGTGACTGGCTGGCGATTTGCGATCCGTCTGATCTGGACGACCGCGCGCCAAGGTTCGAGGCGATGCGCAGTTTCAACCCGGCCTCGCCCTTGAAATGCAGACCCTTATCGGAGTCGAGGATCAACTTGCCGTCGCAGTTGGCTTCAAATGCGCCCGCGCCCAAAGCCTTGAAGATTTTGGCGGCGGCCGGGGCCTCTTTTGCCAAAGCTTCGCCCGGATCAATCACGACCTTGCCCTGACCGATGGTCAGCCCCAGACTTTGTGTCTGACCCGAGATCTCGGCCCCCAAGCCATAGGTGACGATATCCATCCGGGTGTTGCCGTTGCCAAGGCGAAAGGCGGGAACTTGCGTGGTGCCCTTGGCATCATAGGCAATCGTCATCGACGGGGTATTCGGGCCGCTGGGCAAAGCGGACAGGCCGGACGCGTTCCACAGAAGATCGGTAAAGCCGACCCCGTCCAACTTGATCTCTAGCGCGTGTTTGACGGTGGGATGGGCGGACAGGTCAACCACAAGGGCGAAGTTGCCGCCAAAGCGCAACAAGAACTGGCCCCTCTGGTCTGCGTCAAAAAAGTGCAGCAAGCCAAAGGTTGGCGCAAATTCAATCGCGCTATCGCGGCCTTTGACGTTCATCTTGCCCGCAACGGTCACCGACAGGCTGCGGGCGAGCAGGTTTTGCACGTCCAGATCGCGACCCGGCTCTGGCTCCCATCCCATTTTATAGCTGACCTCGCCCGAGGGATATTTGGTGCCATCCTTCAGCCGGGCGATCTTGACGTCGTCGGGGGTAAGCTTGGCGATCAGGTGGTTCAGCAGCAGGGTCGCGGCGGGCACAATCAGGCCGGAGGCAAGTTCGGGACTGTCGAAGGTGGTCAGGGCCTTTGGATTTTCCGCACCGGTCAGACGGCGATAGACGGCGGACATGTTCAGGCGGGGCAGGCGGTCGGCCTCTTCATAGCCAAACATTAAGGTGCGCAGGTACACGTAAGCCAGCGGGTTATGGTGGCGCAAATGTTCGCACAGGGCGAAGCCGATGACTTCAGAGATGAGATCGGGAATGCTTCCCCGATCTACGGGAATTTCGCCGCCGATAATCAAAGTGATAGTATCGGCCAACTTTTTGCCGCGCATCAGCAGGTCAAGCACGGCATTGCTGGCCTGCAAGGCGTCATCGTCCATGTCTTGACCGGTTTTCAGGGTCTGGTCCGCGTCTTGCAATTGGCGGGTGATGGCTGCGGTGTCGATCCCTGGATTTGCGGGCAGGTCGAGTTCGCGGCGCAGGGCGGCCAGCTGCACCGGGTCGGCAACGATCTTGCCCAGCATGACCACGATGTGGCGGGACAAGGTGATCAGGGATCGCACCGCGCTGGGGGTTGTTTCAGGCATCTTAGCGCCCCTCGTTCAAAATGGGGATGGCACCGGGAACAAGCGGTGTCTGGGTGACCGTGTAGGCCCGGCCGGGCGATAGAATGGCTGTGGCCCCCATTGGGCGTAACGTGGCCAATGCTTCGTCAATATTGGGGACCTATACACTTAACTAGCCGATCAAAAAATGCCAGATGGAAACTCAACCATTCGTTTTCGCTGGACATGATTCCTGGGATGATTCACAAGACAAACAGGGCGGCCAATCCCGCGAAGAACTAACCGCCCTGAAACCTAATTACTTAGGCTTTTTGATCGTTTCCACAACGTGCGTTTTCGGCGCAGCTATGGCCTTCTTGACCGGCACAAAGCGACCATCTACGGCGCTTCTACCAATCTTGCGAGTGTCCTTGGACATTTAAATCACCTCCTTTCCCGGGCCGTTGCCCGCCGCCTATCAGGCTAGGGCTTGGGGAAGGTTGTGATTCTCTCGCTAGGTGATCGTATTAATCCAGCTGCGCGGAGTCCAGTAGCGATGTTCTTGTCCTGTTCTGCCGGGGAATCAGCTTAGGCTCATTATCCGCTGATTAGAATGTCGTCATACTCACCAGCCGCAAGCGCTTCTTCGTCATATTCTAAGCCGAGCGCCTCAATCTTTTTGCGCTTTTTGTATAGGGTGAGTTCCTGCTTAGCGTGGCGTTCCGCCTCATCCTTAAGGAATACCTTCCAGCCCTCGAATACTGGGTAATCATTAAGTTCAAGCAAGCGATCAAGCTGCTTATGGAGAGACGCCATTGTCATTAAACGGCCTGCTAGTGCGGTAGCCTCTGCATAAAGAAGAAACTGCTCTGAAAGGATGTGGAGGCGATAAAGTTCTTCTTTATCCAGAAGATTCTTTGCAGTGGTTGCCTCTTTCAGTGTTGGCTCTTTCCCCTCAAAGGCTTGAACCCCCATATGGGTATCTCTATGGTTCACGCGGTCCATTATGAGTTTTGAGCCTTCCATCCCAGTTATTGCGTGATGGAATTTGTCTTGTAGTAAGGCGTAGAATTTTCGCACTTCTTTGGAGGATGGGTCATAGTCTGACGAGCTTATCTTGAAGCACTCTCTAACCTTGGCATAAACTTGCTTTTCGTCGGAACGTAACGCCCGAAGCTGTGCAGCTAGTTTATTTAGCTTTTCGGGGGAGTCGCGAAGGACTTTTTCATTGATCACATAGCCTTGCTCAATGAAGGCTTTGATCGTCCCGGTTGCCCATTGGCGAAACTTCGTTGCTGCCTTTGAGTTGACGCGATACCCAACGCTAATGATAGCGTCCATGCTGTAGAAGGTAACCGGCTTCGTTGACCCAGCAGTTTGCGCTTTTTGCAAATTGCTCTTTTCGTCCAGCTCACCATCATCGAAAACGCCGCGAAGGTGCCTAGAAACGTTGGAAACATCAGTTTGAAAAAGGGCCGCTATCTGGGCCTGAGTCGCCCAAATGCTTTGGCTGTCAGAGTCGAGCCGGAAGTCAATCGGATCAGTTTCTCCGGGATCGGTGTATTGGACAACTTGAAAGTTATCGCCAGACACGATCTCAATTGGTGCAGATCGCGTAACTTTTGGCAGGAGTGCATCGACCACTTCGTCAAACGTGCCTTTGATGGGCTGAATGACATCATCTTTCTTAGCCACGGATCAACTCCTCATAGGACAGGTGCTTAGACGCCATCCGGTCAATAGTCATGTTGATGAACTGCATGGTGCCAACCTGCGACGTGTTGTGACGGAAGGAGAACTCCTTCACGTAGCGGTGCAGGTGCTTGGCGCTCATGTAGTGGTAGATGCCGTAGTGACCGCGCTTCAGCAGTGCCCAGAAGCTTTCGACGCCGTTGGTGTGAGCCATGTCGCGCACATACTCGCCAATCGAGTGATTGACCGTCTTGTGGGTGAAACCGGCACGATGAAGCGGGCTGTAGCCTAGAAAATCGTCTGTCACCACGGTAGCACCAGCAGGGGCATTCGCAGAAATGAACCCCACAAGGGTTTTGGCTTTCGTGTTCTCTACAGGCATCGCGCGAACTTGTCCGTTCTGGTCGCGCATCCCAACAACGACAGTTTTACCGACGCCGCCACGGCCCGCGTGAAGCTTCTTGTTTGCGTGCTTATTCGCTTCCTTACCGCCGACAAAGGTTTCGTCAACCTGCACATGATCGCCCATGTCGTTGTCTTCGCCATCATGGCTTTTCAGCCAAGTTTCGCGGATGCGCTGTGCAAGGAACCAAGCGGACTTTTGAGTGATCCCAAGTTCGCGGGCCATCTGGGTCGAGGGGATGCCCTTGCGCGCGCTGGTGAGCATGTAGATTGCCAGCAGCCACTTCAGCAGGGGCAGACGGCTTTCGGCAAGCACAGTGCCCGTGCGGACACTGAAGTGCGCCCGGCAATCCTTGCAGCGGTAAGCCATCGGCTTGTGATCTTTGCATTCGGTGACCGAGACGCTGCCACAGTGGCCACAAACCGGCTCACCGCCCCAACGGCGACCCTCAAAGAATTTGCGCGCAGCTTCCTCATCCGGGAACTTGCGGAAGAACTCGAAGGTGCTGAGGGTTTCGGGCTTTTGCATCGTGAACTCCATCGCTCACGAACATAACTAGCCAAATTCTACCCGACAGTCAAGCGTTTTTTGGCTAGTTAGGTATATAGGCCCCATTTTTTGCGCTTGGTCGATGGGGGACAGGTCAGCGGCGGCGGTGGTGAAAAACGCGTCGAGCGCGCCTGCAATCTCTTCAAAAGGCGATGACCTGTCTGCATCGTTGCGGGTGTCGCGGATCTGGATCTGGCGCATCCACCAGTCCGGTTTGGTGGTCAGGGTGCTGCCCGGGGGCCAGCCTTGTGCCGGCAGGATGCTGGGTTTTTCCTGCAAGCGGTGCATGCGGGTCATGCTGGCGCGTTCGCCCTCTGGAATGGTGATCGGTGCCGCAGCCTCATTTTCAAAGCCGAAAAGTTCGACGGCGGAGCCTGAAAGCAGCAAGTTGGCCCAATGCGTACCGCGATAGATGGTTTCCATCAAACGGCCGGGGGCGTTATGCGCCGCGCTGGATGTCAGTTGCACAAAACGGGCGGATGTCCGCGATCCCTCGCCCTGACGACGATCCCAAGACCCCCAGTCCGCCGCGATTGTGGTGCCGTAATGCACATCGCCGCCCAAGAGCACGATGCGTTCGTGCCCGGCAAGCCGGTGCAGAAGGCGATGTTGTTCGATCGGGTTCGCGGCCCAGGATTCCACATCTGCCACCATGGTCCCGGACGACCGCTTCAGCGCCATCGAGGACGGCGTTCCGGCGGATCCATTCTGCGGATCGGCGTCGTCCTGATTGCCCGAAAGAGCGCGTCTTGTATCGGCCACCAGCAGGTAAATCGGTGCAATCAGATGGTCCAATGTCTCTGGGCCTAAAATTGGCGTTGGTGCGACCAGCAGAAGAAAGGCGGTACCGCCTTGGGCCGGATTTTCGGGGATCTGTTCGCCCACATCATCGCCCAACAGTGCGGCCGGTCCCAGCTCGCCAACGCGTTGACTGCGGCGGGTGCGGGTGTCGATCACCTGAGTCTGAAACAGGCCACCCGGCGCGGCATAGTGGAAGATCGCCCGGTCAGGCTGATCGCGGTCCAGATCAAACATCTTGTCCAGATCTGCCGCCAGATTGGCCGGACGATTGCCGGAGTGTTCCAGATAGCGCTCGGCCAACGTCAACATGCGGGCGTTGACGGGATCGGGCAGCCCCTGCGTGCTGGAATACAACCGCCAATCTGCGCCCCAGCCTTGGAAAAAACTATAAGCGATCAGGCCATTTCGCACGACGGCGCGGCCCAGGGGACGGTTGTAGACGCGCCGGGACCACTCCTCATCCAGGTTCCAGTCATCGGTCACTTCGTGATCATCAAAGATCATATAGGTCGGCGTGTTGGCCAGAACCCGGGCCACTTTGCCCACGGTTGCGGCAAAGACGATGGTGCGTTGACGTTCCTGATTGAAGGTTGGTCCGTTCAGTTTTTTCAGCAAGGTGATGGTGTCGGCAGGACTTTGAACCTCGGCGGGAAGCTCTGTTTCGCGGTAAAGTCTGCGCAGGTCGGTCAGGGTGAAATCCGAAGTGGCGGTGGCATGGGCGTAACAGGTGTCCTCATCCGCAAGGGCGCGCCACAAACGCGGGCTCCATGCCAGAAGATAGGCCGCGGAATATTCCCCGACGGTCAGCAAATGGTTCTGCGCATCGGTCGAGGTTAGG
>JANNBI010000356.1:0-13950 GCA_031385345.1 Paracoccaceae bacterium
TCGGCCATGGGGCGCCCCTTATGCTATCCCGGTGTGATGGGGCCAAAGGCCGCCGGGGACTTTTCGGTTTACGACATGCCCCAATCCAAAGCCGACAGCAAGGGGGCGGTTTTGAAACGAGGGCTTTTAATGTTCCTGCAATGTTCTATAATTTGGTGATGGCGAACAAAGACAACAGCTTGATGCAGGGGCAGCGGACGCGGGCGCGGGGGGCGGCGTCGAACCAGACCGGGCGGTTTGAGCCGACCTCGCGCGAAGCCTATGATGACGGTTGGGAGCTGGAGGAGACGGACCGCCTGATCAAAACCGAGGTTCGGGTAGAGGTGCCGCGGTCTGCCCTGACCTACAACCGGTCCCCGGATCTGCCGTTTGACCGGTCCATCAACCCCTACCGAGGGTGTGAGCATGGCTGCATCTATTGCTTTGCGCGGCCCAGCCATGCGTTTTTGAACCTTTCGCCGGGTCTGGATTTTGAAACCCGGTTGATCGCGCGGCCGGGGATTGGTGCGGTGCTGGACCGCGAATTGCGCAGCCGCAGCTACAAGGTCGCCCCGGTGGCTTTGGGCACCAACACCGATCCCTATCAGCCCTGCGAGGCCGAATACGGCGTCATGCGGGAAGTGCTGGAGGTGCTGTGGGCGCATCGCCACCCGGTCGCGATCACCACCAAGGGCACGCTGATCGAACGCGATCTGGACCTGTTGGCGCCAATGGCGGCGGCGGGGTTGCTGCGGGTCGGGATCTCGGTCACCACGCTGGACCCGGTCCTGTCGCGCAAGATGGAGCCGCGCGCCGCCACCCCTTTGCGCCGACTGGAGGTGATCCGCAGGCTGACCGCCGCCGGCATTCCGGTCCGCGCCATGCTGGCCCCGGTGGTGCCCGGCCTGACCGACCACGAGATCGAACCGCTGCTGGAGGCGGTGGCCAAAGCCGGGGCTGTCGCCGCCAGTTTCATCGCCCTGCGCCTGCCGCTGGAAGTGTCGCCGCTGTTTCAGGACTGGCTGGCGCAGCATTATCCCGACCGCGCCGCCAAGGTGATGGGCCTGGTGCGCGATCTGCATGGCGGGCGCGACTATGACCCCGAGTTCGGCAAACGCATGGTGGGTGAAGGGATCTGGGCCAAGCTTATGGCGCGCCGTTTTGAGGTGGCAGTGGCGCGGTTCGGGCTGGCCACCAAACTGCCGCCGTTGCGCCGCGATCTGTTTTGTCCGCCCTTGGCGAAGGGCGATCAGTTGAGTTTGTTTTAGGGGGGCTGCTCTTCTTCGGCCGATCTGAAAACGCTTCTGATGGCCCGTTTTTCGGTCCGTTGCGCACAAGGAGGAACGCCGTTGGGCAGGGGGTTCGCCGCAGTCCCATTGGTCCGGCGAATTGGAGCGTGCCTGCCTAGCGGGCGCGATGTCGCGCCTGCCGGGGCAGGCAGGCGCGATCCAATTCGATTGAAATCAAATTGGACAAGAAAAGTTAATTCAGTTGGACCCTAGCCCCGCCGACCGCGCCGCTCTCGCGGGGCGGGGCCAGCCCCGTCGGTCCCATCGGACGCGGACGAAAAGCCGCCCAGATGGCCGGTCACATCCTCCAGCGTCGGGCGCGGGCCGCGCGGCCGGGTTTCCAGCGCCTCGCGCATGGCGCGCAGATGTTCGGGCATGGTGCCGCAGCAACCACCGATGATCCGCACCCCGGCATCGCGCGCCAGCACGGCGTATTCCGCCATCAGCGCCGGTGTGCCGTCATAATGGATATGGCCGTCGTGATATTTCGGGATGCCAGCATTGCCCTTGGCGATAAAGGGCCGCGTGCTGCCATGCGCGCCAAAGCCCAGGACCGTGCGCATCAGATCCGACGCGCCCACGCCGCAATTTGCGCCAAAAGCGATCGGCGGATTGGGCAGGGTTTCCACCAGGTCGGTCAGTTGCGCCGAGGTCAGGCCCATCATGGTGCGCCCGGCGGTGTCAAAGCTCATCGTGCCGCACCAGGGCATGTTTGCCAGCCGCGCCGCTTCGGCGGCGGCGATATATTCTTCGGCGGCCGAGATGGTTTCGACCCACAGCACATCCGCGCCGCCCTCTTTCAGACCCTCGGCCTGTTCGTGGAACATCTCGACCGCGTTGGCATGGGTCAGGGTGCCCATCGGCACGAAAATCTCGCCTGTGGGTCCGACTGATCCTGCCACCACCACCCGGCGACCGGAGGCATCCGCTATTTCGCGGCCCAAGGCGGCGGCGACCTTGTTGATCTCGCGGACGCGGCCTTGCAACCCGTGCAGTTTCAGCCGACTGGCATTGCCGCCAAAGGAATTGGTCAGGAAAATATCCGACCCGGCATCGACCGCACCCTTGTACAGCGCGCGGATGTTGTCGGGCAGGTCGATGTTCCACATCTCGGGCGGCTCACCGGACGACAGGCCCATGTTGAACAGATTGGTGCCGGTGGCCCCGTCGGCCATCAGCCAATCGCGGGTGGCGAGCAGGTCGGAAAGGGCATCGGTGGCCATGAAAACCTCGGGCGTTGCGAATTTCACCCGTCTTGCCACGCGCATCCGGCAGAGGCAAATGCATATTCGGTATCGCTGGCGGTCGTGGGCCGGGCTTCGCTGGGGAAGGTGTCGGATGGGGGGGCGTGCAGGGCGGCTGACGTCGCGGCGGGATCGGGCAGGGGGGGCGGGCGGCGGATGGCGCGCGCCAGATCCAAAGTGACCAGCGGCAGGGCGACGTGGGACGGCAGGCACAGATACCGCCGCTCCCACCGTGGGGCAAAGCTGGATTTGAACCGCAGCAGACCGGCGCTGCCGGGGCTGGCCGAGGTCCGCGCCAGCATCGTCGCCAGCCAGCCCCTGCGGTCCGCAAAGGCGGTTTCGGGCACTGCGGCGAGGGAGAGTTCCGGGACATGGGCCGCTTTGGCTGCGACCATCGCGGTATGGACCAAAAGATGCATGGTGCCGTCCGGAATGTCGGGCAGATGGCGCATCAGATCCAGCACCCAGTGGCGCGGCCCGGCGTGAAAGGTGACAAAGGCGATGGGTCGAACGTTCACGCAGGCGACGAACAGCTTTTGCCCCTGAACATAGTCGCGCGCATAGCGGCCCATGGAAAATCCACGCGCACCACCATGCACCTGCGCCCAGACTTCGGCGATCTGGTCAAGTGAGGGCCAGTCGGGGGCCAGTTTTGGGCCGATGGTCGGGCCGTTGGTCAGGGCGACATCTGGGGTCGGAAAGGGGCCAAGGATGCAAACGCCCGCCGCCCCGGCCCGGCGCAGTTTGCGGCGCAGGGTGGCGCGGTCCGGGGTGTCTAGGTGGTAGCCGGGCAGGGATACAACCGCCTCACGCGCCATGGCCAGAACGGCCCAGCCCTGCGCGCGGGCCTGTGCTGCCAATCGCGGCCGCACCTTGTACAGCACCGGATTGCGGCCTTCCGCCTTGGCGGTGTTGGTCAAGCTGGTCAGGTCCAGCGCGCCCGGCATCGGGTTAAGCGGGCCGAACAGCCCCACCAGACAATGCGAGGTCTGCCCGGCCACCCAACGTGCCCCGCCGTCCAAACCGATCACCCGATGCTGCCCCTGTCGCAGGATCTGCACCTCAGCCTCGGGTGCTTTAGCAAGAAGCGGACCGATGGGGGGGGCGTTTCGGCTGGGCAGGGCAGTCCCGATCCCGCGCGGGCCACGGATGGCAAAACCCGCGCCCAAGATCGCCGGGACCGCGAAATAGACGATCCGCCAGCCCAGAACCGCCGCAAGAAGCCCGGCTTCGGGATGGCTCGGCAGAAGGGCCAGAAGTGTCATCTCAAACGCGCCCATGCCGCCCGGCGCGCCCGACACCAGCCCGGCCCCCAAGGCCAACAGAAAAGCCGGCAGCAGCAGCGTCAGCGTCAAATCAACCCCCGGCGGGCACAAGGCGTAAAACGCCAGCGCGGCGGCCATCGTGTCCACGACGCACAGCGCGCCCAACTGGCCCAGCGTCATCATGTTGGGCCAGCGCAGCCGCCCGATGCGAGGGGCTGCGATCGACATCAGCGCCAGCGCCGTCCCCACCGACAGCACACCGGCTGCCGCCATCTTGAACGGCGCATCGGGCAGGATCACCAGTGTCGCCGCAGTCACCATCGCCCAAGCCGCCAGAAAGGACATTGCCACCGCCGCCGTCAGTCGTGCCGCGGCCCATGGCCCGATTTCCGGCAGCATTCGCCAGCGCAGCACCGCGCCCGAGATCACCCCCAGCCCGATCATCTGACTGACCGCGATGGCGCAGATCCCTGCCGCTCGGGCGCGGGCCTGCGGCAGTTTGGTGGCAAAATGGCGATGGATCACCGCATCATAATGCCCGACCGCCCAAAAGCTGATCCCGGTCGCCACAGCAGCCAAAGCCCAAGCTTGCGGCGCCAGTTGGCCAAAGGCCAGCGCCACGGCGGCGGGTTCGATGGCGGACAAGCGGCCCAAAAGCAGCCAAAGCATCAGCCCGCAAATCCCGACCGACAGACCCGCCCGCATGCCATGTTGGTGCAAAAGACCCAGAAGATCGGCCGCGCCCTGCCGTTTTACATCGTGAACCACCCGCATCCCCCTGGCCCTGTTCGTTGGGGGCAGGTTAGGCCGGGAATGGGTAAGGCCGCCTTAACGGATAAAATCCCAACAAAAAACCCCGCCGGTTGGGGCGGGGTTTCGGGGTCGAAACGGTAAGATTTCGGCCAGAATTGCGGGTTTCGGGCTTAGTATTCGGTCATCAGCTGCGATTTGGCGACCGGCAGCATTTCGGCCATCTTGGCGCGGATCACCTCGGCGCTGGCCTTGTCGCCCAGATCGGCCACCAGCTTGCGCACGACATCTTCGATGCCGGCCTCTTCGAAATCGGCCGAAACGACGCTCATCGCGTAGGCGGTGGCTTCGTCGTCGGATTTGCCCAACAGGGCGGCGGCCCAAAGCCCCACCAGCTTGTTGCGGCGCGCTACGGCGCGGAACTGCATTTCGGAATCATGGGCGAATTTGGATTCAAAGGCGTTTTCGCGGTCGTCGAATGCGGACATGGGGGACCCCTTTAGATCGGTGATTGGCTGCGATGTGGTTCCATATGAACGTGCCGGGGCGCGCTATCAAGCCCCTGCGGTTCAATCCGCATCCCCGGGCGCTGCCTTGGCCTGACGTTTTTGCCAGCGCGTCGCGGTCATGCGGGCGGAGACGGCGCAGGATTTGGTATCGACATAGCCGAGTGCGCGCAGAAGCGGGCGCAGATGGGCTTCGGGGCAGGGGCTGTCCTTGCCCTTCACGGTGACGGCCCACAGCGGCAAGGATCCGATCCGCGCCAGAATGCCGGACAGGTCGGCGGGGTTCAGGATTTCGGCCAATGCCAGGGCGGCCTGATCCGCCGGGGCCGATCGGTCCTGCACAGCCGCCAGAAGGTCGGCGTCGTGCAGATCCGTTGCCGCGAAGGCCCGGTTTTGTGCCGAAACCCCCAGCTTTGTCGCCAGATCGGGCAGGGGGCGGGCCAAGGCGGCAACCCAAAGCGCGGCATGGCCCGGTGGCATCGTAGCGCGCAGATCGCCCTGCGCGGTGGTCAGGACCAGATCCGGCCCCTGCGCCGCAAAGGTCAGGATGTCGGCGCAGGGCAGACGGACCCGCACCGCGCCCCGACACAGGATTTCGGCCCCCTCCAGCAGGATTTTTCCCGCGCCGGTCTGGCCTTGAAAGCTGATTTGCGCCGCCGCCTCGCGTCCCATGACCGCCCTTGCGTTGGTATCCCGGAAAGTTTGCCATCCCAGCGCCGACCTGTCACCCCATCTTGGTTCATGCGGGCAGTTGCAGCTTTGGTCCGGGTTCTTTATAGCCCGCAGCAACCGGGTGGCCATTCGCTGCCCCTTTTGCCGTTGGCAAGGACGCATAAATGGCGCGCAGGAAGAAAGTTTACGAAGGCTCGGCCAAGATCCTGTACGAGGGGCCTGAACCGGGAACCCTGATCCAGTATTTCAAGGACGACACCGCCCCCACCCCGACCGAGGCGACACCCGCCCCGGTTGAAGGCAAGGGCGTGCTGAACAACCGTTTGTCGGAATTCTTCATGGCCGGGTTGAATGCCATCGGCGTGCCGACGCATTTCATCCGTCGGGTCAACATGCGCGAACAACTGGTGCGTATGGCCGAAATCATCCCCTTGCAGATCGTCGTGCGCAACTTCTCGGCGGGCGAGTTGGCAACAAAGCTGGGCATCCCTGAAGGCACGGCGCTGCCGCGTCCCATCGTGGAATATTACTATAAAGACGACCGGCTTTCCAATCCGATGGTCGCGGAAGAGCATATCGTCGCCTTTGGCTGGGCCAATCAGCAGGATCTGGATGACATTGTGGCGCTGGCGCTGCGGGTCAACGACTTTTTGTCGGGGGTCATGCTGGGCGTCGGCATTCGTCTGGCCGATTTCCGGATCGAAGTGGGCCGGGTCTGGGAAGGCGAATTCATGCGTCTGATCGTGGCGGATGAGATCAGCCCCGACAGCTGCCGCCTGTGGGATCTGCGCGCGGCGGCGGAACGCGCCGAATTGCAGCCGGGGGCAGAACCCGGACCGATGGCCGATGTCTATCAGGAACTGGCGCGGCGTCTGGGCGTCATGCCGTCCAATGTCACCCATCCGGCCAAGCCGACGGTGATCAACTAACCGCTTGCCGCCTTGTATCCGCTTGGGTATGGGGCGGCATTCGTCTGCCCCACCCGCAGCCCTTCTGGAGGTTCCCCGATGAAAGCCCGTGTCACCGTCATGCTGAAATCCGGCGTTCTGGACGTGCAGGGCGAGGCGGTGCGCCACGCTTTGGGCACGCTGGGTTTCGCCGGGGTCAATGGGGTCCGTCAGGGCAAGGTGATCGAACTGGATCTGGCCGAAACCGATCCTGCCGCCGCCGAGGCTGCCGTCAAGGCGATGTGCGACAAGCTGTTGGCGAACACGGTCATCGAAAGCTACCGCGTCGAGATTCTGTGACCACAGCCGTCAGGTACCGCAGCCTGATCTGACGGCGCTAATCTATGACCTCCCCGCGCTTTTTCCCGCTGGGCGCTTGACGCGGCGGCGCGTTTGACCCTCCCTTTGGCAAACCCCCAAAGGAAACCCCCATGCGCGCCGCCGTCCTGACCGCCTATAACGCCGATCTTAGCCTGCAAACCGTCCCCGACCCCGAATGTGAGGCTGACGGCGTGGTGTTGCGAGTTCTGGCTTGCGGGATCTGTCGCAGCGACTGGCATGGCTGGGTGGGCGAACATCCCAAGGTCAAACCCGGGGCGATCCCCGGCCATGAATACTGCGGCGAGGTGGTGGAGGCTGGACCGTTGTCGCAATGGCGCGTCGGTGACCGGGTGATCGCGCCCTTCATCCTGTCCTGTGGGGCCTGTCCGGAATGCCGGTCGGGCCAGACCACGACCTGCCGCGCGCAGCGCGTGCCGGGCTTTGGCGAGCCGGGGGCCTATGCCGAATATGTCAGCGCGCCGCATGCCCATAACCTCGCCCGCTTGCCCGATAGCCTGACCCCGGCGCTGGCGGCGGGCTTGGGCTGCCGGGTGACCACGGCCTTTCACGCCCTGACCGGTCGCGCGGCCTTGCAGGCGGGGGAATGGTTGGCGGTGCATGGCACTGGCGGGGTCGGTTTGTCGGTGCTGCTGATTGGCCGGGCCTTGGGCGCCCGGGTGATCGTGGTGGATGTGGTGCAAGAGCGGTTGGATCATGCCCTGTCCTTGGGGGCAGAGGCGGCGGTGAACGCGGCGGACGGCGATGTGGCGGCGCGGATTGTCGAGATCACCGGCGGCGGCGCGCATGTCAGCGTGGAGGCTTTGGGCATCGAGGCCACGACCAATGCCTCGCTTATGTGTTTGCGCCCGATGGGGCGGCATGTGCAGGTCGGCCTGCCCACGGGTCACACGGCGGTCATGCAGGTCAATATGAACGCGGTTTATATGAAGCAACTGGCGCTGTTTGGCACGCGGGGCATGCCAAGCTGGCGCTATCCGTCACTTTTGACGCTGGTCGAGACGGGACGCGTCGATGTCCGCCCCATCGTCGCGCGTCATGTGCCGTTGTCCGGGGCAAGTGCGGAACTGCGGGCCTTTAACGCGCCGATGCCACCCGGCGTGGCGGTGATCACCGATTTTCAGAGCTAGGCCAGATCTTGGGTCTGGCAGGATTTTTCGCGGGAAAACCTTTCTAGACCCCGGTCGGGGACTGGTCGCGGGGGGCAAGGTAGGCTAAGGCCAAACCAGTCCAATCAGCGGAGCGCCGCCATGAAAGCTGCCGTCGTCACCTTCCCCGGGTCCAACTGTGACCGCGATCTGGCCGGGGCGTTTGCGCTTGCCGGGTTCGATGTGACCCGTGTCTGGCACAAGGACACCAGCCTGCCACAGGGCTGCGATGTGGTGGGCGTGCCGGGCGGGTTTTCCTTTGGCGATTATCTGCGCTGCGGCGCCATCGCGGCCCAGTCGCCCATCGCGCGGGCGATTTCGGCCCATGCGGTGCGGGGCGGTTATGTGCTGGGCATTTGCAACGGCTTTCAGGTTCTGACCGAAATGCAGCTTTTGCCGGGGGTGCTGATGCGCAACGCCGGGCTTAAATTCATCTGCCGGGCGCAGGGTCTGCGCGTCGCCTCGACCGACAGCGCCTTTACCCAAGGCTATGCGGCGGGGCAGGCGATCACTTTTCCCATCGCGCATCATGACGGCAATTACACCATCGACGCCGAAGGTCTGGCGCGGTTGCAGGGCGAGGGCCGCATCGCACTGACTTATATCGCAAATCCCAATGGATCGATGGCCGATATCGCCGGGGTTCTGTCGGAAAATCGCCGGGTTCTGGGGCTGATGCCACATCCTGAACGGGTGGTAGAACCGGTTCAGGGCGGCACCGATGGCGCGGCCTTGTTCAAGGCGCTGATGGGCGGGATGGCGCTTGCCTGACGCCTTCTCAGTTGAGACGCAGGGTCGCTGCGCCTAAACCTGAAAGATGAACGACGCAAACCCAAAATTGCCCCATGTGGACCGCGGAACCGGCGCAACTGCGTCAGCGTCCGCCCGGCAAGGCATGGCATGGTGGGTGCGTCTGGCGCTGGGGCTGGTGGTTCTGCTGGCGGTGGGCGTGGTTCTGGTCACCAACCGCTGGATGTCGGAACGCTTTACCGAAACCACCCGCAACCGGGCCGAACTGCGGCTGGCTTTCTATTCCGGTAACATCATTTCCGAATTGCAGCGCACCTCGATCGTGCCGCTGTTGTTGTCCGGTGATCCCGCGATTTCCGAAGCTTTGGCGCAGGGAGAATTCTCGGGCACGTCGCGCCGGCTGATGGGGGTTCAGGGCGAGATCAACGCCGCCTCGATCCTGCTGTTGGACCGCGATGGCATCGCGCGCGGGGCGACCAACCGCAATCTTTTGGGCACCAATCACCGCGCGCGCCCCTATTTCGTGCAGGCCAGCCGGTCGGTGGACACGGTGTTCACCGCGTCCGAAGCGCCGGGCGGCGGATTCGATTTCACCTATAGCCGGGTGATCATGGCCGAAGGCAAGGTGGCCGGCGTCATCGTTGTTGCCGCGGATCTGTCGAAATACGAACGGGCCTGGTCGGGGTTGCAGGACGTGGTTCTGGTGACCGACAGCGAAAACCGGGTGATTTTGGCGACCGAACCGCGCTGGCACGGCATGTCACTGGAGGAAGTGACAACGACCACCGATGTGCCTTCGGTCTTTGACCGCGCGCTGTCGGTGACCACCGGCTTTGCCCAGTCGCCGCCCGATGCCTATCTGCGCGGCGAGGGCGTTTTGCGCACCGAGGCGCGGGTGCCGTTTCAAGGTTGGCGCATGGTGTCCTTTGCCGCCTACGATTCGGTGCGCGAAAAGGTCAACGGGGTTTTGGCGTTGGAAATCATGGGCTTTGCCATCGTGATGACCCTGACCTTCTATATCCTGTCGCGCCGGGCATGGTCGCAATCCATGCTGGCGCAGCGCGAATCGGCGGAACTGCGGCTGCTGAACGCGCGTCTAAGCCGCGAGATCGCGGAGCGCGAGAAGGTGCAAAAGACGCTTGAGGTGGCCGAGTTGACCTTGGCGCAATCGTCGAAACTGGCGGCCTTGGGCGAGATGTCGGCGGCGGTCAGCCATGAATTGAACCAGCCCCTTGCCGCAATGAAAACCTATCTGGCCGGCGCGCGCCTGCTGTTGTTGCGTAAGCGCCCCGAAGAGGCGCTGTCGTCGTTTCAGCGCATCGACGATCTGATCGAACGCATGGGGGCGATCACGCGGCAGCTGAAATCCTATGCCCGCAAGGGCACCGAGGCGCTGGAACCCGTCGATCTGCGCCAGTGTCTGTCCACCGCTTTGTCGATGATGGAACCACAGCTGAAGGCCCGGGTTGTGAAGATAACCCGCACCATTCCGCGACAGCCGGTCATGGTTCTGGCTGATCGGCTGAGATTGGAGCAGGTGATCATCAACCTCTTGCGCAACGCGCTGGATGCGACGAAAGACGTGTCAGAGCCGCGGGTCGAACTGATCCTGACTGCGGGCAAACAGGGCGTGATCATGGTCCGCGACAACGGGCCGGGTATCAAGGATTTCGACAGTATATTTGAACCTTTTTACACGACGAAAAAGCCCGGAGAGGGTGTCGGGCTGGGCCTTGCGATCTCGTCTTCTATCATGGCGGATCTGGGCGGGCGGCTGACCGCCCATAATGCCGCGACCGGCGGTGGCGCGGTGTTTGAAATGCAATTGCCGGTGATCGGGGCTGCGCAGGATGCAGCCGAATAAACGTTTGAAAGGAAGACCATGGCGCGCGCGATGAAAGTGGCGATTGTCGATGACGAAGCAGATATGCGGCAATCGGTCAGCCAGTGGCTGGCGCTGTCGGGCTTTGACACCGAAACCTATGCCAGCGCCGAGGACGCGCTAAAAGCGATCGGGCCGGATTTCTCGGGCGTGGTGGTGTCGGATATCAAGATGCCGGGCATGGACGGGATGGCGTTTCTGAAACGGCTGATGGGCATGGATTCGGGGCTGCCGGTGATCCTGATCACTGGGCATGGCGATGTGCCCATGGCGGTTGAGGCGATGCGGATCGGGGCGTTTGATTTTCTGGAAAAGCCTTTCAACCCCGACCGGATGACCGAATTGGCCAAGCGCGCGACCCAAGCCCGGCGCATGACGCTGGACAATCGGGCGCTGCGCCGAGAGCTGTCGGACGGCACGATGATGATGCAAAAACTGATTGGCGGATCGGCCGTGATGGAGCGTCTGCGCGAGGATATCCTTGATCTGGGGCAGGCAGACAGCCATGTTCTGATCGACGGCGAAACCGGCACGGGCAAGACGCTGGTGGCCCATGCGCTGCATGCAGTCGGGCCGCGGGCCGGGCGGAAGTATCTGACGATTTCCTGTGCAGCATGGTCCGAGGATCAGCTGACCGCCCGCGTTTTTGGTCCGTCCGAAGATGGCGCGGTGCCGATGGTCGAAGAGGCGCGGGGCGGCACCCTGTGTCTGGAGGATATCGAAAGCCTGTCGCATCCGCTGCAATCGCGGCTTTTGACCCTGATCAACGAACAGGGCACGCCGCCGGAAACCCGGATCATCGCGATTTGCAACGAACACGGGCCGGACAAGACGCTGGAGGATATTCTGCGTCCCGACCTGTTCTATCGTCTGGGTGCCATGACCATCGTCCTGCCGCCGCTTCGGGCGCGGGGCGAGGATATTCTGACGCTGTTCACCCGTATGTCCGAACAATTTTCCGAAGAATACGGCTGCGAAGCCCCGCCGGTAACGGCACAGGAAGCGGCGCAGTTGTTGCAGGCTCCGTGGCCCGGAAATGTGCGCCAGCTGGTCAACATCGCAGAGCGCGCGGTGTTGCAGAACCGGCGCGGATCGGGGTCCATCGCGTCGCTTCTGATGGCGGACAACGAGGCGTCGGGGCCGGCGCTGACCACCGAAGGCAAGCCGCTGAAGGATTACGTCGAGGCGTTTGAACGGATGCTGATCGACAACACGATGCGCCGGCACAAAGGGTCCATCGTCGCGGTGATGGAGGAATTGTGCCTGCCACGCCGGACCCTGAACGAGAAAATGGCGAAATATGCCTTGCAGCGGCAGGATTACGTTTAGGTCATTCGTTAAGATTTCAGGCCGTTTGTTAAGGAATTGCGCGCGCTCAATTTGTTAACGACAGCCTCAGGCTTTGATTTTGGCGGGTCTGGTCCCGGTCGGACCAGTCTGGCGGCCAAAAGGTGATCAAAGCCTTGCCCCGGCGCGCGGTGCAGGGCAGGGCGGCGACACCTGCGATGCTCCAAGCGGCCGGGCTTTTCCAAAACCCGCTTGTGTTTTTCGCGAAAGTGCCGCTAGGGTTGAGGCAGGTGCCGGTTTCGGTGCCGCAAAATTCTCTGTCCGAAGCAAGGCATCGCTGCTTGCCGTTTCGGGCGGCCGGATCGTCCCTGTAAAGGGTGCGTGAAATTGCCCTACCCTGTCAGCGACGGGGCGGGCTTTGTTAAGCGGGTGGCCCCAAAGCTGCCCTTGGTGAAATTACGCGATGAGACGCGCGACAGCATTCCGTCAGACCGAGGCCTGCCCACTGGGCAGCGCCCGGTTTGTCCATGCCCGCGTCATCGCCCGAACAAGCCGCCCATCCCCGATGCAACCAACAGCCGGACCCAGGTCCGGCCCAAGGGCTTCGGGCCGGCGCAGTGAAAGAACATGTCCAGAAAAATGCTTATTGATGCCACCCATGCCGAGGAAACTCGGGTGGTTGTGGTTGACGGAAACAAGGTTGAAGAGTTCGATTTTGAGACCGTAAACAAACGCCAGCTGGCCGGGAACATCTACCTGGCCAAGGTCACACGGGTCGAGCCGTCCTTGCAGGCCGCCTTTGTCGATTACGGCGGCAACCGGCACGGATTTTTGGCTTTTGCCGAAATTCACCCGGATTATTATCAGATCCCGGTCGCGGACCGCAAAGCCCTGCTGGACGAAGAGCGCGCGTTCAACCGCGAGCAGGACGAAGAGGACAATTCCCGGTCCCGCTCTCGTCCGCGGCCCCGTCCGGCCCCCAAGGCCGAGGCGTCGCAAGTCGATGCGGTAAGATCATCCGATGTCGGGTCGATGGATGTGATTGATCTGGACGAGGAGAGCGGCGATCGGGCCGAACCTGCGGCGCAGGATCACGGGCATGACCATGGCCATGACCACGCCCAGGGGTCCGATCACGGCCACGATACCGCCGCCGACGCCGATGCCGGTGACGCCGATGGGTCCGAGCGCGCCTACAAGGCCATCGACCACGCCAGCGACACCGATGACGAGATCGAATCGATTGCCGAGGAAGATCTGTCCGAGGAAATCGCGGCCCCGCGTCGGCCCCGTGCGCGGCGCTACAAGATCCAGGAAGTGGTCAAGGTGCGCCAGATCATGCTGGTGCAGGTGGTCAAGGAAGAACGCGGCAACAAGGGTGCGGCGCTGACGACCTATCTGTCGCTGGCCGGGCGCTACTGCGTGCTGATGCCCAACACCGCGCGCGGCGGCGGTATTTCCCGCAAGATCACCCAAGCCGCCGACCGCAAGAAGCTGAAGGAAATCGCTGGCGAGATCGAGGTGCCGGAAGGTGCCGGTTTGATCATCCGCACGGCGGGCGCCAAGCGCACCAAGCCGGAAATCAAGCGCGACTACGAATATCTGATGCGCCTGTGGGAAGAAATCCGCGAGCTGACGTTGAAGTCGATCGCCCCGGCGCAGATTTACGAAGAAGGCAACCTGATCAAGCGCACCATCCGCGATCTGTATTCAAAAGAGATCGACGAAGTTCTGGTCGAGGGCGAGGCAGGGTACCGCACCGCCAAGGACTTTATGCGGATGATCATGCCCGCCAATGCCAAGGACGTGAAACGCTATGACGAGGCGATGCCCTTGTTCGCGCGCTTCCAGGTCGAAAGCTATCTGGGCGGCATGTTCAACCCGGTGGTGCA
>JANNBI010000393.1:0-1552 GCA_031385345.1 Paracoccaceae bacterium
GCGGGCCAGCAATTCCCTGATTGCCGAAAGCCGGGCCGCAGCCGCCAAAAGCAACCTGCGCGAGGGGGGCTCCCCTCAAACCGGCCCCACCCCACCCTTGAACCCACCAAAGGCAGAGCCGTGACCCATAACCAAAAGCCCGCCAAATTCAAAATCCCCGACGTTATCAGCATCCCCCTGCCCCTCGAAGAACAGAAATCCCTCCTCCTCGGGATCCTGAATGACTTCCTTCCCGACCCGGACGAGCTGTTTGATTATTTCGACCATGTCGGGTTTGACCCGCTTTGTCTGGGTCGGGTCCGCGATCTGCCGCAGGCCTGGGTGGCGTATTACCGGGTCAGGGCGGGGGTTTACGATGTCGACCGGGCCTGCCGGGATCTGGCGGCCTGGCCGCCGATTGCGGCGCGGATTGCCTATTTGCAGGCGCAAAAACTTGATGAATCGAAAGTTTAGCCAAATGATTTGTAACTGGCAGGAACAGATCGATATCCGCAAAAGCCGGCTGCGGTTGGAAGAGGCTTCTGAAATCATGGTTGCCGGGCAATGGGTTCAGATCACCGCGACCCCCTGCCATCTGGGCGGGCAAAGGTATTGGTTCCTCTGCCCCGGTTGTGGGCGGCGCTGTGCGATCCTGTATCCGCAACGCTGCCGGCTCTGCATCAAGGGGCGCTACTGGTCGGAACTCCTGACGCCGGACCGGCGCAAGATTCACAAGGCGGTCCAATGGCGGCGGGCCTTGGGGCAGGACAAGGACGGCACGCTGGCCCCCTTTCCGCCCAAGCCGCCCCGGATGCGCTGGCACACCTGGCAGCGCCTGCACACCCGCAGCCGCGCGCTGGAGGCCGAGATCTGGGCCGAAGGTGCTGTGATCGTGGCACGGATGAAGCGGCCGCGCGGGATGCGGCCAAGCCCGGATCCGGCGCCGATCCCCGCTCCAAAGACTGGCCCAAAGACCCGCCGAACCAAGGCCCCGCAACCGCAGCCCACCTCGCCGCTTTACCCCGCCCCCCCAAAGGCCCTACCCTGCTCCAAAGGAGATGCGATGCCCCTGACCCGCCTTGCCCGCAAGCTTTGGCCCGAGGCCCAAGCCGCCCTGCCCGCAGCCCCGGCCTTCCCCCTGCCCGCCCAAGCCCTGGGCGTGATCCCGGATCTGCATGGCCGCGCTGACCTGCTGGAGGCATTGCTGGCCCGCCTGACCCCGCGCGATCCGCAGGCCCGGCTGGTCTTTCTGGGCGATCTGATCGACCGGGGCCCCGACAGCCTGACCGTCCTGAACCGGGTCCGCGATCTGTGCCAGACCGCGCCGGACCGCGTCACCTGCCTGATGGGCAACCATGAGCGGATGCTCTTGGATTTTCTGACAGATCCGGCCACCCATGGCGCGCGCTGGTGGGCCGCGGGCGGAGAGGCGACTTTGGCCGCGATGGGCATCGCCCCGGTCCATTCGCGCGATCCCGCCGCCCGGATGCACGACCTTGCCACCCGCCTGCGCGCCGCCCTGCCCGAAGGGATGGCGGACTGGCTGGCCGGCCTGCCGCTCCTGTGGCGCGAG
>JANNBI010000425.1:0-7119 GCA_031385345.1 Paracoccaceae bacterium
GACAGCGCGCGCCCAAGCTTTCAGTCCGTCAGGACCATCAAAGGTGCCGTCGGCGTAATGCCCGGTGATGATGCTGTAAAACAGCATCGCGGCGATCAAGGTGGTCAAAAGGCTGGTGAAGGCATCGCGTTCGCCAAAAGACATGGGGCATCCTTCGAATCGTGTCTGGTTTGCACGACTTTAAGTATGAAAAATCATACACCATGTCAAATATCTTTTACATCATAGGCCAGTCAGGCGGGTTCGGCCAGCCGCGCCGCCCACATCGCCTGAAAGCTGGGACGAGACTGGCAGCGTTCCAACCATGCTTTGACCGCCGGAAATTCGGCCAACAGGGTTGGGTGGCCCTGCGTGTATCTTACGCATTCCGCGGTGTTGATGTCAGCGGCGGTAAACCGTCCGCCGACCAGATAATCCGTGCTTTCCAGATGGCGCTGCAAGCGTCCCAAGGGCCGCCGCAACCGCTCGGCATTCAGCGCGATGCCGGACTGGTCGCCGCCTTCCGCCTGCGCATACAGAATTTCCAGCGCCGGGGTTTCGACCGAGGTCGCGGCGAACAGCGCCCATTGCTCCATCAAAGCGGCCTCTGCCGGTCCCATCGGTCCCAGATCGCCGCCATACATCCGCGCGATATGCATCGTGATCGCCAAACTTTCGGTCAGGATCAGACCATCCTCGGCAAAGGCGGGGATCTGGCCTTGGGGGTTGACGGCCAAAAACTCTGGGCTGGTGGTGGTCAGACCTTCGGCCACCCGCCCTCCGGTCAACCGATAGGCCTGAATGACCGGCACATGGGTAAAGGGCAGCCCCAACTCTGCCAGCAACCATAAGGGCCGTGATGCCCGCGAGCGATAGACCCCATAGATCGTGATCATCTGCCTCTCCTTTTTCCTGCCGCCATCATTGCCAGAGCGCCGTCATCAGCGAAAGCCCCCGCACGGGTCTTTCCCCGGCAAGGGGTTGGGATTAGGGTGCCCGCCAAAGAGGTATCCTGCCGATGAAACCACTCCTGACGGCCCTGTTGCTTGTCCTTCCTTGCACGGCCTTGGCGCATCCTCATGCCTTTATTGATGCCGGCCTTCAGATCCTGTTCAACGACGCGGGTCAGGCAAAAGGCGTGCGGGTCACTTGGGTTTATGACCCGCTGACCACGTTGATGATTCTGCAAGCCCAGCAGGTTGATCTTGATTTCGACGCCGTACTGACGCCGGACGAGGTGAAAAAACTGCAAGGCTTTGACATGCAGTGGGCGCCGGGGTTTGAAGGCGATACCTATGCGCTGATCGGCGCAACACCTTTGGTTTTCGGTCCGCCGACGGAAGAGACGGCAAGCTATGACGCGGAACAAATCCGCTCATCGCATGCGCGATACTTTCCCGAGCCCGTTTCGATTGGCGCCGAACCGCTGATCATCCAAAGCTATGATCCTGAATATTACACCGCCTATGTCGTGGCAGATGCCACGCTGGTGGGGTCGGATCGCTGCACGGTGCAGATCTTTACCCCCGATCTGTCCGAAGGCGATATCGCCCTGCAATCGACCTTGGAGCTTTTGGGGCCCGAGGTGGATGTTGGCGCAAACTTTCCCCGTGTGGGGGCGGCCTATGCCGAGGAAGCGCGGGTGACATGTCCCGTACCCTGACCTTGGCCGGACTTGTCGTCGCTGCCGGACTTGCCGCTCTTTGGGCCTTTGGCGGGTTCACCGCGCTGGAGCAGTGGGCCTTGGCTGCGCAAAAGGACATTCAGACCACGCTGGCCGGCGCAGTACGTCGCCTCCGGGGTGGTCAACCCGGCGCGATCTGGGCCTTTCTGACTGTGTGTTTTGCTTACGGATTTCTACATGCCGCCGGACCCGGCCACGGGAAACTGGTGATCGGCAGCTACGGCGTGGCGCGCAGGGTGACGCTGATGCGTCTGTCGGTCATCGCTTTGGTGTCCAGTCTGGCGCAGGCGGCGGTGGCGGTTGGTCTGGTTGGCGCAGGGTTCTGGGTCTTTGGCTGGGGCCGCGATCAGACCGAAGCCACTGCGACCCGTCTGATCGCGCCCATCGGCACGATTGCAATCGCGGGGATCGGCCTTTGGCTGATTTGGCGCGGCGCGCGCGGGCTGTTGCGGCAATCGCGGCCACAATCGCAAAGTCACGTGCACGACGATCATGTCCACGGCCCGGACTGCGACCATGCGCATGGCCCCACGGTTGATCAGGTCGCAGCCGTCACCTCAACCCGGGACGCCTTGACGCTGATTTTTGGCATCGGATTGCGGCCCTGTTCCGGGGCGCTGCTGGTTCTGATCCTTTGTTTTCAACTGGGGATCGCAGCGGCGGGCATCGCCGGGGCCTTTGCGATGGGCTTGGGCACCGCACTGGTCACGTTGACTGTGGCTGCGCTGGCCATTTGGGGACGTGAGGGCGCCTTTGCCACCTTGTCCAAGGGACGCCTGGCCCAGGCCCTGCCCCTGTTTGAACTTTGCGCCGGGGCCCTGATTGCCGTGACCGCTGCGGCCTTGTTGTCGCAAACTCTTTAGCTGCAAAGTCGGGGTTGCCTGCCTTGCGGCTTGCCCGGTTTTCAGGCTATCTGCCACCATGTCCAACACCTTGACCCGCCCGCAACATGCCTTTGCCCTGTTGGCTTTGGGCCTGCCGCTGATTGGCAGCCATGTCGCCCAAATGCTGCTGCATGTCACCGACACCATCCTGCTGGGATGGTACGGCGTCACCGAGCTTGCCGCCGTCGTGGTGGCCGGATCGGCGTTCTTTGTGGTGTTCATTCTGGGATCAGGCTTTGCCCAAGCCATCATGCCAATGGTCGCTCAGGCCTTGGGGCGCGGCGACGAAACCCAGGTCCGGCGTGACACGAGGATGGGCTTGTGGCTGTCGATCCTGTTCGGCCTTTGCACCTATCCTGTGTTCTGGACCTCTGGCTCATGGCTGCTGGCGCTGGGGCAAAAGCCGGAAATTGCCCAGCTGGGGCAGGATTTCCTGCGCATTGCGGGCTTTGGAATGATCCCGGCCCTGCTGATCATGGCGCTGAAAAGCTACCTTGCCGCGTTGGGTCGCACGCAGGTTGTCCTGTGGACCACGCTGTTTGCCGTCGTGGTCAATGTCGCCATCGCCTATCCGCTGATCTTTGGCGCTTGGGGCCTGCCCGAGATGGGCGTGCGCGGGGCAGCCATCGCCTCGGTCACGGTGCAGGCGGTCAACGCGCTGGTTCTGGCGCTTTACGCCGCCTTGTTGCGTGATTTGCGCCATTACCGGCTGTTTCAACGCTTTTGGCGGCCCGATTGGCCAGCCTTTGTGCAGGTTTTCCGCCTTGGATGGCCGATTGGCATCACTGGTCTGGCCGAAGCCGGGCTGTTTCAGGCCGCTACCTTGATGATGGGATGGATTGGCACCGTGCAACTGGCCGCGCATGGCATTGCGATGCAGGCGGCTTCGCTGACCTTCATGGTGCATCTGGGCATCGCTTCAGCCACCACGGTGCGAACCGGGCGGTTTGCCGGCACAGGCGACGCCCAAGCGATGCGAGAGGGCGCGAAAGTGGCCATCGCCATGTCCTTTGCCTTTGGACTAGCAATGGTCGTGCTGTTTCTGGCTTTTCCGCGCCCGATCCTGGCGCTGTTCACCGACACCACCAAACCCGAATCCGCCGCGATCCTGGATTTTGGCACCACGCTTCTGGCGATGGCCGCCCTGTTCCAACTGGCGGATGCCATGCAGGCCATGGCGCTGGGGTTGCTGCGCGGCATCAAGGACACCCGCGTGCCGATGTGGGCGGCGGGCGTGTCCTATTGGCTGATCGGCATCCCAACCTCGTATATCCTTGCCTTTCCGCTGGGTCTTGGCGGCATCGGGCTGTGGATCGGGCTTGTCATCGGTCTGTTGGCCGCCGCCCTGTCGATGATGGCGCGGTTCTGGATGCGGGCCCCCAAACCCGATCTGTCGGGCGCATTCCCGCAGGCCTGAGCGTCTGGCGCTTGACGCCGTCAACTGTTAAGTCCCAGACTGAATGAAAAAGGACGAGCAGATTGGCCAAAACCGCCCCTTTCTCTGGGTATGAATTCACCATTGCCTGGCGCTACCTGCGGGCGCGGCGCGCCGAAGGCGGCGTTTCGGTGATGACTTGGATCAGCCTTATTGGCATCACGCTTGCCGTCTTTGCCCTGATCGCCACCCTTGCCGTGCGCGCCGGGTTTCGCGCCGAGCTGGTGGACACAATCCTTGGCGCCAATGCCCATGTGTCAGTCATATCCCAAGGCGAAGTTGACGCGACTGAGCGTCTTATCAAAGGCTTCTCGGATTATGACGCGATCGAGGCCCGGCTTCTGGCTATTCCCGGCGTGACCCGCGCCGCACCTTTGGTGCGCGGTCAGGTCATGGTCACCGCGGGTGAGGCGGCCTTTGGCGCCGATGTTTACGGCATGCGGGCCGAGGATCTGAAAACCATTCCGCGCATCGGAACCGCCGCCCAAAACGCCTATGGCGATATCACAACCTATGACCGTGGCATCGCGATGGGCAGCCAATTGGCGCAGGAACTGGGCATCACTGTGGGCGACAAGGTGCGCGTGATCGCACCATCGGGCGTCAAGACCGCTTTCGGATCCTCGCCGCGCGTGAACGCCTATGAGGTGGTCTATATCTTCACCGCCGGGCGCTGGGACATCGACCGCACCCGCATCTACATGCCCTTTGCCGAAGCGCAGGCCTATTTCAACCGTGAAGGCCGTGCGGATGAGATCGAGGTCATGGTCACTGACCCCGAAATGATCGACGATTACGCAGCCCAAGTCACCACTGCCGCCGGACCAAGTGCCTATCTTTGGACTTGGCGGGACAGTTCCGGTGCCTATCTGCGCGCCCTGACGATCGAGGACAATGTGATGTTCATCATCATGTCGATCCTTGTGCTGATCGCATCCCTGAACATCGTCTCGGGCCTGATCATGCTGGTCAAAAACAAGGGCCGCGACATCGGCATTCTGCGCACGATGGGGTTAACCGAAGGCTCTATCATGCGGGTGTTTTTTCTGTGCGGGGCCTTTACCGGCACGGTCGGCACCCTTTTGGGCGTGGCCTTGGGCTGCCTCTTTGCCATCTACATCGACCCGATCTTTTCCTTCGTCAACGCCGTCTCGGGCGGCGGGGTCTGGGATCCGTCGATCCGCGGCATCTATAACCTTCCCGCGCGCTTGCAAGCCGAGGACGTGCTGTCGGCGGTTGTCCTGTCCTTGGGCTTGTCCTTCGTGATCACCCTATTTCCGGCCCGCAAAGCCGCCCGGATGAACCCGGTCGAGGCGCTGCGTTATGAATAAGATGACGCTGGAACTCGCAGGCATCGAAAAGACCTTCAACCGGGGCAAACCGGGTCAAGTGCGGGTGCTAAACGGCGCAACCCTGTCGATCGCCAAGGGCGAAGTGGTGGCCCTTGTCGCCCCATCCGGCGCCGGAAAATCGACCCATCTGCACGTCGCGGGCCTGCTGGACACCCCGGATCAAGGATCAGTCGCGCTGGCCGGGCGCAACATGGTCGGCCTGCCCGACCGCGAACGCACCGAAGCGCGGCGCGAAATGGTGGGTTTTGTCTATCAGTTTCATCATCTTCTGCCCGAATTTACCGCGCTGGAAAACGTCGTCATCCCGCAACTGGCCAACGGCACCCCCCGCGCCCAGGCCGAGGCGCGGGCCGAAACCCTGCTGGCTCAGGTTGGACTGGCCATGCGCGCCGGCCATCGCCCCGCTGCCCTGTCTGGTGGCGAACAACAGCGGGTTGCCTTTTGCCGCGCGCTGGCCAACGGCCCGCAACTTTTGCTGGCAGACGAGCCAACCGGCAATCTTGACCCTGCCACCTCGGCCGCCGTGTTCGATGTGCTGATGGGTGTGGTGCGCGAAACCGGCCTTTCGGCGCTGATTGCCACGCATAACCTTGACCTCGCCGCGCGGATGGACCGAATCCTGCGGCTGGATGCCGGACAAATCACCTGAAAGGTTTCGCCATGTTCCGCCTGCTTGCCATTGCACCTCGTCCCTGCGCCAGCGCCTTTGCCCTAGCCGCCTTTGCCCTGACCGCCTGCCAGTCAGAAAAGGCCGAAGCGCCAGCCCCCTCTGGCCCGGAGGATTTTGCGATGCTTTGCGCGCCGTGTCACGGTGCAACCGGCGTGGGCGACGGCCCCGATGCCGCCGGACTGGCAAAGGCCCCGGCCAATTTGACCCTGCTGTCATCGGCAAATGGCGGCGAATTTCCGATGGCGCGGGTGATGGGTCATATCTGGGGCTATACCGAGGTGACCGGAAAATCTGATCCGGGACGGGTCATGCCAGATTTTGGCGGTCTGCTGGACAGCGAGCTGGTGCTTTTTGACTCTGGCGATGGCATTTCCACGCCCACCCCGTCGCGTCTGGTGGACCTCGCCGTTTATCTGAAGTCGCTTCAGAACTGACGCGTGCGCCGATCAGGCACGGTGCGCCGCGCGCATCAAGACCAAAAGCACAATCAGGATCACCGAGGGGAAGCCGACAGAAAAGGCCACCAGCACATCCTTGTGCAGCGACGATAGCCCGTTCGCCGCCGCAAGTATCCCACCGACCGAGGCCATGACCCCAAAGGTGAACAACACCAGCAGGCCCGCAGCAGATGAGAAAACGTCCGACAATTGCACTCTCCGGTTGATTTAGGGAAGTGTGCAACTTGGAGATGTGCTGCGTCAAGGGGATGTGATGGCTGCATTGCCGATCCTTGGGAGGGCGGGCCCAGAACCTGACGACGTATCAAATCCTGCGCAAGCAGTATTACCTCGCAATTCTAGTCAATGGGCAAGGCGCAAAAAGTCAGCAGGTGCGAGAAACCCACGTCCTAAACATCCAACTCCTCAACAAACCGCGCGTTCTCCTGAATATACTGGAACCGCAATTCCGGCTTCTTACCCATCAGGCGTTCCACCAAATCGCCCGTCATGCCCGGTTCGTCCTCGTCGATACTAACCCGGATCAACTTGCGCGTCAGCGGGTTCATTGTGGTGTCTTTCAAGTCTTTGGCGTCCATCTCTCCAAGGCCCTTGAACCGTTGTACGTCAATTTTTCCGCGCCCACCCAAACCCTTGGCCATCGCCGTCTCTTTCTCG
>JANNBI010000431.1:0-12809 GCA_031385345.1 Paracoccaceae bacterium
GTGGTGAACTCTCGGCAAACGTCGGCAACTTCCTCGCGGTTGTCATAGTCAACCTCACGCGAGCCAAGCCGCAGATCGGTGACGGCGCTGTCAAAGAACACTTCGGATTCGCCAGTGGCAGCCAGCACCAGAAATTCATGCGTATCCTCGCCGCCAATCGGTCCGGAATCGGCCCGCATCGGAATCGCGGTCAGACCCATGCGCTCATAAGTGCGCAGGTAGCTGACCATATGGCGGTTGTAGGCATGCAGGGCGGCGGCCTTATCGACGTCAAAGTTATAGCCGTCCTTCATCAGGAATTCGCGCCCGCGCATCACACCAAACCGCGGCCGCATCTCATCCCGGAATTTCCACTGGATGTGATACAAAGTCATCGGCAGGTCTTTGTAGGACGAGACATGGCTGCGGAAGATGTCGGTGATCATCTCTTCATTGGTGGGACCATACAGCAATTCGCGCTTCTGGCGGTCGGTGATGCGCAGCATTTCCTGACCGTAGTCGTCATAGCGCCCGGATTCGCGCCACAGGTCTGCCGGTTGCAGCGTGGGCATCAAAAGCGGGATGTGCCCCGCGCGCGCCTGTTCTTCATGCACGATCTGTTCGATCCGCTTCAACACGCGGTACCCCAACGGCAGCCAGGAATAGATGCCGGCCGCCTGCTGCTTGATCATCCCGGCGCGCAACATGTAGCGATGCGAGACGATCTGCGCCTCGGCGGGGTTCTCTTTCAGGACGGGCAGGAAATAGCGGGTCAGTCGCATCTTGGCCTCATCGGTCAGGGTTTGGGCTGTACCTAACGGGTAGGCGGGGGGCAGGCAAGTCTTGGCGGCGGCGATGGGCCAAAGGTTTAACCTTCAAGTTCCCGGCGCGACGCGAGTGCAAGGGCGGTTACAAGGTCGTCAGGGATAGGCTTGCGCGGTGAAAAGGTAACCCCTGTCTTGGTTGCCTTTAGGCCCGCCGCAGCGATGGCGTTTGACTGGGCGCTGATCGCGCCTTTGCTGACATATAGACCGCATTGCTGGCTGAACGCCGCATAGCCCACGACCACAATTTTGCCCGAACCGAAGCCCGGCATGTCGTAGCGGATGATTTCTGCGATGTCCGGAAGCGCCCTTGCAAGCAGCGCACGCAAATGCCTTAACAGCGGCTGCAATTCTGGCGCAGCCGCGGCGATATAGGCGTCATGGTCTGCGAAAGTCGTCATGGCCTAGTATCGGAAATGTCAGGGCCGTGCGCAAGTTCAGGTCGTGTTTGCCCCCACACCGACCTATGGTTTTCGCCCTTCCTCTTGCGCGATGCCCCGGCAAAGGCAATATGAGCCCGAACTGCGAAAGGGCTGCCCGATGTCTTTGCCGATGCGCGAACAAGCGAAATACTGGGGCGTCGCGACGCTGATCTTCTTTGTGCTGCTGTGGTATCTGGGTTCGGTGATCCTGCCGTTTGTTGTGGGCGGGGCCGTGGCCTATTTCATGGATCCCGTGGCCGACCGGCTGGAGCGTGCTGGCTTAAGCCGCGTGATGGCAACCTCGGTCATCTCTATTCTGGCGCTGATGGCGGTGGTTTTGCTGGTCCTGGCCGTCATCCCGTCCTTGGTCAAACAGTTGAGCGCGTTGGTCAATTCCGCTCCGGAAATCTTTGGCCGGCTGGAGGCGTTCCTGATTGAAAGGTTCCCCGAACTGTCGGATGAAACCTCGACCATGCGCCAGACCCTGGGCGACTTGGGCACGGCCATTCAGGCGCGGGGCGGGGCCTTGGTGCAGGGGCTGTTGACCTCGGCGCTGGGGCTGATTTCGGCGCTGGTTTTTGTGATCGTGGTGCCGGTGGTGGCGTTCTATCTGCTGCTGGACTGGGATCACATGGTGGCGCGGATTGATCAGATGCTGCCTTTGGATCACGCCCCTATCGTGCGGCAACTGGCCAAAGAGATCGACCGCACCCTTGCCGCCTTTGTGCGCGGGCAATTGTCGGTCTGTCTGGTGCTGGGCAGTTATTATTCCATCGGGCTGATGATGGTTGGATTGCAGTTTGGTCTTGTTGTGGGGGCGATCGCCGGCACGATCACCTTTATCCCCTATATCGGCGCCTTGTTTGGCGGGGCATTGGCGTTGGGACTGGCGCTGTATCAGTTCTGGGGCGACTGGCTGTCCATCGGCATCGTCGCAGTGATTTTCGGCTTTGGCCAATTCCTGGAAGGCAATGTTCTGACGCCGCGCATGGTGGGCAAATCGGTCGGCCTGCACCCGGTCTGGCTGATGTTTGCCCTGTCGGTGTTCGGGTCGATTTTCGGCTTTGTCGGCATGTTGGTGGCGGTGCCGGTTGCGGCCTCTATCGGGGTTTTGGCGCGGTTCGGGATCGGGCAATATCAGGGCAGCAAGCTGTACATGGGGATCACCGGCCGCATCCCAGAGGATGAGGACAAGGCGTGATCCGGCAATTCGCTTTTGATCTGGGCGCGCCGGAAACCTACCGTGCGGCGGATTATTTCACTTCTGACGCAAATGCGACGGCCTACGCCCAGGTGATGGGCGGCAATTGGCCGGGCGGGCGGATGGTCCTGATCGGTCCTGCCGGGGCCGGGAAAAGCCATCTGGCGCATATCTGGGCCGAAACAACCGGCGCGCAGGTTCTGGCCGGATCAGATCTGGGATCCCTGCCGCTGACCGATGTGGCCGGGGCGGTGGTGGTGGAGGATGCGCAGACCCTTGGCGGCAAGCCCGAAGCAGAGGAGGCGCTGTTTCATCTTTGGAACCGTGCCGACAGCGCCCTGTTGATCACCGCGCAAGAGGCCCCTCGCGATTGGGGCCTGCGCCTGCCCGATCTTCTTAGTCGGGTGCAGTCCATGGCCATAGCGCAGCTAAGCCCCCCGGATGATGCCCTGTTGGCGGCGGTCTTGGTCAAACTTTTTGCCGACCGTCAGGTCCATGTGCAACCCAATCTGATCGCTTATCTGATCGCCCGGATGGAGCGGTCTGTCGCCGCCGCGCGCGCGGTCGTGGCGGCGCTGGATGCGCGCGCGCTGGCCTTGGGACGTCCGATCACTCGGGGAATGGCCGCCGATCTGATGGGTCATGGTGCCGAACTTACCGGGCATGATCTGGACAGCGACGGGCCGGGGTGAAACACTGACATGAAAGCGTTACATTCCCTTTCGATAAGGCCCTTCCCTGATCCCGTTGGATATACCCTCCCATGCCCGAAGCGAATTTCCTGAAGGCAGAGTTTCCTGCCGCGATCCAACTTGACGGCACCGATATTTCTGGCCCCGCGCGCTTTTTCAATCGGGAGATGAGCTGGCTGACCTTCAACTGGCGCGTTCTGGAGGAGGCCACCCACGAAGAGGTGCCGCTGCTGGAACGGCTGCGGTTCCTGTCAATCTCGGGCAATAACATCGACGAGTTTTATACCACGCGGGTGGCTGGGCTGCGCGCTTTGGCCCGCACCGGCAACGCGGTTCTGTCGGAAGATGGTCGCAGTCCGGCAGACCAGCTTCAGATGATCAATGCCGATGCCCGGCGGCTTTTGCAGGCCCAGCAAACCATCTTCACCAAATTGCGCAAAGAGATGGAAGATCAAGGGATTACTCTGTGTTCGCGCGCCAAACTGACCAGCCGCGATTTGAAATTCCTGTCCGAGCATTTCTTGAACAAGGTTTTCCCCGTGCTGTCGCCACTTGCGATTGATCCGGCGCATCCCTTTCCCTTCATCCCCAACAACGGCTTTTCGCTGGGGCTGGAGTTGGAGCGTCTGACCGACAAGCGCCCCTTGAAAGCTCTGTTGCCGATCCCCCAGCAGATCGCCCGGTTTATCCTGCTGCCCGGAAAACCCGGCGAATCCCGCTTCTTGCCGCTGGAAGAATTGTTGCTGCTGCACCTGAACCGGCTGTTCCCGGGCTATATTGACAAGGGCCATTGCCTGTTCCGCGTGCTGCGCGACAGCGACCTGGAGGTCGAGGACGAGGCCGAAGATCTGGTGCGCGAGTTCGAAACCGCGCTTAAACGCCGCCGTCGCGGCGAGGTGATCCGGCTGAAACTGTCAGCCAACGCGCCTGAGGAGCTGCGCGCGACCATCATGGACGAACTCGCCGTCACCGAGGATGAGGTGGTGGAAGTGCGCGGCCTGCTGGGGGTCTGCGATCTGAAGGAACTTGTGCTGTCCTCGCGTCCGGATCTTTTGTGGCCGCCATTTTCGCCCCGTGTGTCCGAACGGGTGCAGGACCATGACGGCGATATGTTCGCCGCGATCCGCCAAAAGGATCTGCTGCTGCATCACCCCTATGAAACCTTCGACATGGTGATCCGCTTTCTGCAACAGGCCGCCACCGATCCCAATGTGCTGGCGATCAAACAGACGTTGTACCGCACCAGCCACGACAGCCCGATTGTCAGCGCGCTGTGTGAAGCGGCTGAAGCGGGCAAATCCGTGACCGCCCTTGTCGAACTGAAGGCGCGCTTTGACGAGGCCGCGAATATCCGGCAGTCGCGGCGGTTGGAACGCGCCGGTGCCCATGTGGTTTACGGTTTCATGCATCTGAAAACCCACGCAAAAATCAGCACCGTTGTGCGGCGTGAGGGCGAAAATCTGGTCACCTACACCCATTACGGCACCGGCAATTATCACCCGATCACCGCACGGATCTACACCGATCTGTCGTTCTTTACCTGCGATGCGGCACTTGGCCGGGACGCGACCAAAGTGTTCAACTACCTTTCCGGCTATGCCCAACCTGAAGATCTGGAAAACCTGGCCATCGCGCCGATCAGTCTGAAACCCCGCTTGCTGGAACTGATCCGGGCCGAGGCCGACCATGCCCGCGCCGGCCGCAAGGGCGAGATCTGGATCAAACTGAACTCTCTTGTCGAACCCGAGGTGATTGACGCGCTGTATGCGGCCTCCAATGCCGGGGTCAAAATCAGTCTGGTCATCCGTGGCATCTGCGGGTTGCGCCCCGGCGTGCAGGGCTTGTCGGAAAACATTCGGGTCAAGTCCATTGTTGGTCGGTTTCTGGAACACAGCCGCATCATGTGTTTTGGCGCCGGGGCGGGTGTGACCAGTGACAAGGCACGGGTCTTTTTATCCTCGGCTGACTGGATGGGGCGCAACCTGTCGCGGCGGGTCGAAACCCTGGTAGAGTTGCACAATCCCACCGTCCGTGCGCAGATTGTCGGACAGATCATGGCCGCCAATATGGCCGATGTGGCGCAAAGTTGGGTGCTGGGACCAGAAGGCGGCTATACCCGCGACACCTCGCGTCCGCCGGAAAAGGTGTTCAGCTGTCACCGGTACTTCATGGACAACCCGTCACTTTCGGGCCGTGGCCGTGTCGGGGCGAAAGATGTGCAGCGCCTGACCTGAGGGCGGCTGCGGGAAGGATACCAAATGACCGACGAAGCACTGGTTTTGGCGGAGACTGACGACGACTGGGGGCATTTCGGTCGCCCTTTGTTCGATGACCCCTCGGCACGGGCACTGTCGCGTGTGGGGGTGGTGGATGTGGGGTCAAACTCGGTCCGGATGGTGGTGTTTGACGGGGCCGCCCGCAGTCCGGCCTATTTTTACAACGAAAAGGTCATGTGCGGTCTTGGCAAAAGTCTGGCCGAAACGGGTCGGTTGAACCCCGAAGGCCGGGTGCGCGCCCTGTCGGCACTGAAGCGGTTTGCCCTTTTGGCCAAGGGGATGGGGATCGAACCTTTGAACGTTGTGGCGACCGCCGCCATGCGCGAGGCAACCGATGGGCCCGATTTTCAGGCCGTGGTTCTGGCCGAAACCGGGTTGAAGATGTGGATCGTGGACGGCGACGAAGAGGCACGACTGTCAGCTCAGGGTGTTCTTCTGGGCTGGCCGGGGGCCAAGGGCGTGGTCTGCGACATGGGCGGCAATTCGATGGAATTGGCCCGGATCGGGGACGGCAAGGTGGGCCGTCGCGTCTCGACCGCGCTGGGACCGTTCCGGCTGATGCAAATCTCGGCCGATCCAAAAAAGCGCGCGGCCCATATCGCGTCGGTGCTGAAAGAGGCGCAGGGCCAGATCCGGTCCGAAGGCGAGCGGATTTATCTGGTCGGCGGATCTTGGCGGGTCATCGCGCGGCTGGATATGGAACGTCGCGGCTATCCGCTGACCGTTCTGCACGAATACCGGATGATGCCCAAATCGCTGCTGGACACGCTCGATTGGCTGGCGACCAGCGATTTGGCCGTCTTGCGCGGTCGCACTGGCACCAGTGTCGAGCGGATGGAACTGGTCCCCCTAGCCTGCGAAGTGCTGCGCGAGATGATCAGGGTCTTGAAACCCGCTGAAATCGACGTGTCGGCCTATGGCATCCGCGAGGGGCTGTTGTATGAACAAATGCCCGAACGCTTGCGCGCCCGCGATCCCCTGATCGAGGCGGCGCGGATGGCCGAACAGACCTCTTCCCGTATTCCCGGCTTTGGCAAAAAATTGTTCGAATTTCTGCTGCCGATTTTCAAAGGCACGAGTGAAGAGCGTCAAAGGCTGATCAAAGCGGCCTGCCTGCTGCATGACACGACATGGCGCGCGCACCCGGATTACCGGGCCGAAGCCTGTTTTGACAATGCCACCCGCGCCAATCTGGGCGGGCTGGATCATCCGGGGCGGGTGTTTCTGGGTCTGGCCTTGCTGCACCGCTACAAAAACAACCGCACCGGGTCGCGGCTGGAACCGCTGTTTCGCTTGCTGAGCGAAGAGGAATTGCAGGATGCCGAGGTACTGGGCAAAGCGATGCGCTTTGGCGCGATGTTTGCCGTGGGCGATCCCAGTTTGGCCGCGATGATGCAATGGGCGCCGAAGAAACGCCTGTTGACACTGGAACTGACGCCAACCGGCGCGGGCCTGTTTGGCGAGGTGGCGCAAGCGCGGTTCCAGTCCTTTGCCCAAGCCCTGAAGGCCACAACCGAGGTGCGGATGCAGGCGGAATAATCCGACCTTCTGTTGAGGCGATCGGACCAATGCCCAATTGACGGCCCGCAAGTCAAAGGAACATCCCCTGCTGACACTTGATCATCTGGCCTATTCCGCAACTGATTTGGCCAAGGGCGTCGCCCTGGCCGAGGCGGGTCTGGGCCGTGGCTTTGCCGGTGGCGGCCAGCATCCGCAGATGGCAACCCACAACCGCCTTTTGGGACTGGGTGAGGATTATCTGGAGGTGATCGCCATTGATCCCGGGGCGGCACCACCAGACCGGCCCCGCTGGTTTGACCTTGACCGGTTTCGGGGTGCGCTGCGGCTGACCAACTGGGTGGCGCGCTGCGATGACCTAGAGGCGGCCCTGGCACTTTGCCCGCCCGGTATGGGAGAGCCGATGCAACTGGAACGCGGCCCCTATCGGTGGCGCATGGCGGTGCCATCGGATGGGATTTTGCCCTTTGACGGCTGCTTTCCGGCCCTGATCGAATGGCAAGGACCGGCGCATCCGGCGCAGGTTTTGCCCGACCACGGCCTGCGCCTGACCCAACTGCTGATCACGCATCCCTTGGCTGCGGAGTTGCGCGCGGCCCTGGCCGGGGTGCTGCGCGACCCGCGTGTGGTGGTCACCTCGGGCACATTGGGCATGGCAGCGCGGTTTGACGGTCCGGAAGGGTCCAGATGGCTGTCGTAATCCGTCCTGCGATGGACTTGGACGCAACGGCGATCGTCGGCTTTTGGAACCCGATGATCCGCGACACTGCCGTCACCTTCAACCCGGTCGAAAAAGATCCGGCAGAGGTGGCCGCGATGATCATGGCGCGTCAGGCCGATGGTCACGGATTTGTCGTGGCCGAAGATGCAGGCACCCTGCTGGGCTTTGCCACCTACAGCCAGTTTCGCGGCGGCGCGGGCTATGCCACCTGCATGGAACACACGGTCATTCTGGCCCCGGCGGCGAAGGGGCGCGGCATCGGACGTGCGCTGATGACCGCAATCGAAGGCCATGCGAGACTGCACCGCGCGCATCAGATCATCGCGGGCGTTTCGGGCGAAAACCCCGAGGGTCTGGCCTTTCATACCGCTTGCGGCTATGTCCAGATCGCGCGGATCCCAGAGGCGGGTTTTAAGTTCGGCCGCTTTATGGATCTGATCTTGCTGCGGAAATTGCTGACCTGACTTTGGCGAAAAGGCCTTGTATGGTGCCCCCATGTCGATTTGGACCCGAATATACGATGCTTTGACTGCCCTTGCCGCTGGCGAAAGCCTGGGGGATATTTTCGACCGCCTGCGGCATGCGCCTGTTCCGGAACGCTCGGTCGGGTTCACGATTGCGGTGATCGCCCTTGGGGCCAAGATGGCCAAGGCCGACGGCGAGGTGACGCGTGACGAGGTGACCGTGTTCCGCCGGGTGTTTGAGATTCCGGCAGGCGAAGAGGCTCATGCAGCCCGGGTGTTCAACCTTGCCCGGCAGGATGTGGCGGGATTTGATGCCTATGCCCGGGGCGTCGCGTCCCTGTTCAACACCACCGGTGCCGCCCTGTGCGCCGATGATCGCAACGTCCTGATCGACCTTCTGGAAGGCCTGTTTCAAATCGCCATGTCCGACGGCAAATATCATCCGCGCGAGGATGCGTTTCTGGCAGAGGTGGCTAGGATTTTCGGTCTGGACGACCGGTGTTACCGGGTGCTGCGGGCGCGCTTTGTCGATGGTGTGCCGCGCGATCCCTATGATGTGCTTGGGATTTCCGCCGATGCATCACTGCCGCAGGCGCGGGCGGCCTGGCGGCAAGGGGTCAAGGATTGCCACCCCGATGTGATGATCGCGCGCGGTGTGCCACCCGAAGCCGTCAAACTGGCAGAACGCCGGTTGATCGCGATCAATCAAGCCTGGGACGAGATCCGGGAAAAGGTCGCCGCGTGACCGCCCCCGCCACCCTGCGGCTGGCGACCTACAACGTCGAATGGTTCAACGCCCTGTTTGATGATCAAGGCGCCTTGCTGGACGACGGCGGCCCCTCGGCCCGCTATCAAACCACCCGGCACCAGCAGTTGCAGGCTTTGGTCACCGTGTTTGCGGCCCTGCAAGCTGACGGGATCATGATCATCGAAGCGCCCGACACGCGCCGGTCGCGCGGACGATCAACCGTCACGGCGCTGGAAAGTTTCGCCCGCGCCTTTGGTCTGCGCCAGCGCAAGGCGGTGATGGGCTTTGTGTCCGAGACGGAACAAGAGATCGGCTTTCTGTATGATCCTGATGTGTTGTCCGTGCATCACGACCCAAAAGACACCCCCTTTGCGCCTCGTTTCGATCATCCCCATCGTCAGGATCTGGACGGCGACGGAATGCCGGAACAATTGCAGTTCTCCAAACCTCCGCTGGAACTGGCGGTGCGATTCGGGGGCCATCCGCTGCGGCTGATTGGGGTCCATACCAAATCGAAATCCCCGCGCGGCGCGGTGACCGGAGCCGACATGCGCCGCATCTCCATCGACAACCGCCGCAAGCAGCTGGCGGAATGCGAATGGTTGCGCCTGCGGGTCGAGGCGCATCTGGCCGCCGCCGACGATCTGATCGTCATGGGCGATTTCAATGATGGCCCGGGCTTGGATGAATACGAAAAGCTGTTCGGCCGTTCCGGGGTCGAGGTGGTCTTGGGCCCCGACGCCCTGCCGGATCTGCGTCTGTATGATCCCCATGCCGATTTGGTGCTGGGGCGGCGTCTGGGCCTGCAAGTCAGCACGGCGCGGTTTTGGCTGGCCCCCCAGCAACGGTTTTTTGAGGCTTTGCTGGATTATATCATGGTCTCACCGGCGTTGCGCCCGCGCGGCAAATGGCGCGTCTGGCATCCGCTGAACGATCCTCAAAGCCAATCTGTGCCAGCCCTGCGCGACGCCTTGTTGCAGGCGTCTGACCACTTTCCGGTGACCCTGGATCTGACGTTTTAGCCTATTCTGCCGCCTCTTGGCCCTTCATCAGCCGGTCGGCCTTGCGCTTGACCAGAACGGCCCGCAAATCGTGCATGGCAAGAAGCAGGGCATCGGTAACCTGTTCCAACTGCGCATCCTCGGCCTTGGATTGCACCCATTGCGTGGTGATGTTCAGATAGTCGACAGCGCGGTGCAGATCGTCCATATCGCGGCTGGCCAGGGTCGCCTGACGGGCCGTCATCCAGGTTTGGATCGCCGTGGTTTCCGCCGCCGTCAATTCCCGGTCGCCGTGGCGTTTGATCTGGCCGTTCTTCACATTGACCGTCGCGATTTCCGCCAGATCAATGCGGCGCTGGCGGTTTTCGGTATCGACCCGAAACACCACGGCCCCGTTTTCACGGATACGAAAATAGAACTCTGGCAGGTCGCCGGACATCGTGTTCCTTAGTGAAGGCCATCGCAGAAAGCGATAATCCGGTTGCAGGCATCGCGCAACACTTCATCTGCCGTGGCATAAGACACCCGGAAATTGGGCGACAGACCGAAGGCCGCGCCAAAGACCACTGCCACGCCGGTTTCCTCCAGCAGGGCGGTGGCGAAGGCCTGATCGTCGGTGATCAGCGTGCCCTTGGCGCTGGTCTTGCCGATACAGCCCGCGATGTCGGGATAGACGTAAAAGGCCCCTTCCGGGGTTGGGCAAGTCACACCTTTGGCGGCGTTCAGCATCCCCACCACCAGATCGCGGCGGCGTTGGAACAGGGCGCGGTTGGGGGCCAGAAAATCCTGCGGACCACTCAAAGCCTCAAGAGCGGCATATTGACTGATGGAGCAGGGGTTGGATGTGCTTTGCGACTGCACCGTGCCCATGGCCTTGATCAACGCCACCGGACCCGCCGCATACCCCAGCCGCCATCCGGTCATCGCATAGGATTTCGACACCCCGTTGCAGGTCAGAGTGCGGTCATACAAGGCCGGCTCCACCTGTGCGGGGGTGCAGAATTTGAAATCGTCAAAGACCAGATGTTCATACATGTCGTCCGACATGATCCAGACCTGTGGATGGCGCAGCAGCACATCGCAAAGAGCCCGCACCTCTGCCCAAGTATAGCCTGCCCCCGTCGGGTTCGACGGCGAGTTGAAGATGAACCACTTGGTTTTTGGGGTGATCGCGGCTTCCAGCTGAGCCGGGCTAAGTTTGAATTTGCTGTCGATCCCGGCCACAACCGGCACCGGGGTTCCGCCCGCAAGTTGCACCATATCGGGGTAAGATACCCAATAGGGTGCGGGAATGATCACCTCATCGCCGGGGTTCAGCGTGGCCATGAAGGCGTTGTACAGCGTCTGCTTGCCGCCGGTCCCGACGGTGATCTGGGCCGGGGTATAGGTTAACCCATTCTCGCAGTGGAATTTCTCGCAGATCGCCGCCTTCAGCTCGGCAATGCCATCGACCACTGTGTATTTGGTTTTGCCCGCGTCAATCGCCCGCTTGGCCGCATCCTTGATGTTCTGCGGCGTGTCGAAATCCGGCTCTCCGGCGGACAGGCTGATGATGTCGCGGCCCTGCGACTTCAATTCCAGCGCCTTGCCGGTCATGGCAATCGTGGGCGAGGGTTTGACGCGCGACAAGGTGTCAGAGAGAAAGGCCATGGCAAGGCTCCGCCGGGAAAGATAAGGTCAGGCGTTGATATGCTGCGGGCTGCAGGGGTTCAAGCGATGGAAAAGACCGAAACGGCCGAGGCGCGGCTGAAACGGATGCGCATGCGCAGCTGGCGTCGCGGCACCAAAGAGATGGACCTGATCTTGGGGCCCTATGCCGATACAGCGCTGGCTCAAATGTCCGAAGCTGATCTTTCAACATATGATGTGCTGCTGGAAGAAAACGATCAGGATTTGCTGCCTTGGGTTCTGGGGCAGTCCCCTGCGCCCGAATCACTTGTCGAAATGATTGAAAAAATCGGTCTGTCAGCGCGCGCTAGGTTGGGATGCCGCTGAATTTCACCGGATTGCTGCAAAATGAATGGATAATTCGTCGTCTGATTTACGCGATGTTTGCGTTTTGTGCTGATTCTCACCCTTAGACATTTTGCCTCTGGGAGAGACAGGTATGACCATGCACACCCATTTGCTGGACGGTTCGCACAAGGCGTTCCTGTCGGGCTATCTTGACAGCCTTGCGATGATCGAACGGCTGCACCGCCTGCTGCTGGACGTGGTGAAGGATGAATTTGAACGCATCAACCTGCTGGAAATCAATTCGGTTCAGGCGCTGTTGCTGTTCAACATCGGTGAGAATGAGGTGACCGCGGGCGAGTTGAAATCGCGCGGTTATTATCAAGGCTCCAACGTGTCTTATAACTTGAAAAAGCTGGTCGAGCTGGGCTACATGCACCATCAGCGGTCAGAAATTGACCGGCGCTCGGTGCGGGTACGGCTTACCGAGAAGGGCCGCAAAGTGCGGGGAATGCTGGCGGAATTGTTCGGCCAACATGCCGAGGGACTGGTCAAAAAGGGTCTGGTTTCGGCCGAGGATATGGAAACGGTGAACCAGTCGCTGAAGCGGATGGAACGCTATTGGACCGATCAGATCCGCTATATCTACTGACGCCACAGATGCGCATAAGACGCGGCAAGTCCCTGGGCTTTGGCCAAAAGCCGCAGGTGCAGTCCGGTTTTTGCGGGCGTGCCGCTGGCCAGCCGAAAAACAGCCGTCTCGGGCGGACAGGGCCGCCCGTCACGGGGATCGACGTAGCGAGGATAGGCGATCAGGGCCGCGTGGACCAATTGCCACAAGGGCGGGCGGGGCAAGGGGTGACCATCGCCCGCCTGTTTGCGGCGCAGCGGAACAGGACCCAAATCCACGGTCAGGCCCCAACCCGCATAGAACGGCGCGCCCAGACAGGCGACGGATTTGCCCCGCAAAAGCGCCTCGAATCCCAGAAGGGAGGTCATGGTCCAGACCT
>JANNBI010000456.1:0-16124 GCA_031385345.1 Paracoccaceae bacterium
CCCGACAATTCGGCATGCAGCAGGTTTTCCTTCAAGGACCGCCCTGCCCCCGATACCCCAGCCTTCAGGTCGATCAGGATCTGGTCAAGGTCGATCACCCCGGCGGCGATCAGGGGGAGCAGCGCGTATTGCCCCGCCGCAGCGTTGCAACCGGTGCCGGCAACCAGACGAGCCACGGTAATTTCGGGCCGGTAGAACTCGGTCAGGCCATAGACGGCTTCGGCCTGCAACTCCATCGCGGCATGGGGATTTCCGTACCACTTTTGATACTCCGCCGCATCGCGCAGACGGAAATCAGCCGACAAATCAACGATCTTCAGGCTGCGCGGCAGTTTGGCCACGACCTCTTGGGTGGTGGCGTGTGGCAGGGCGCAAAAGCACAGATCGACGCTGGCAAAGTCGATCTCGCCAATTTTTATCAGCGTGGGCAGGTTCAAATGGCGCAAAAAGGGGAAAACATCCGCCATTGCCAGACCGGCTTTGCGGTCGGCGGACAGGGCCACGATCTGCATCTGCGGATGGGTGGCGATCAGGCGCACAAGTTCGGCCCCCGTATAGCCCGAAGCGCCCAGAATTGCGATGCGATAGGTCATGATCGGCCCCTTCATTTGCCGTTCTTTTGCGGCAGAAGTCGGTATTGCGCAAGGGTCAGGGTGTCAACTCTCCGGCAGGCACGGCGAAGGGCAGGCGGTTTTCCGGCGGCGGCAAGGGGCAGATCGCGAAATCAGTAAAGCCGCAAGGCGGTGTGTGGGCGCGGTTGAAATCCAGTACGATCTTGTCGCCCGCAGGTTCCCCGATCAGGAAACGCGAAGCGGCATAGGTCTGCTGCCCCGTGGTCAGGTCGCGGATCACGAACATCGGAAGCCCGTCCTTCTGGTGGGTGGGCAGAAGGGTGACATTGTGGCCGGCAAGGGTGAAGCGCGCGATATGGGAAATGGTGACGGCAACGGAGGTGCCGCCAATCATCTGAACCCCGGCCACGCGCGGCGGGGTCAGCAGCTGCCAATCGGCGGTGATCACCCAAGCGGGATCAAAGGGGAAATAGGTCAAATGGGAATTGGGGCGGATCGACAGATCGCGCACATGCAGCGCCGGGACGTTGTCGACGGTGTGAATTTCCAGCAGCAATCCCGCGATGGTTAACCGGGGTCCGGCGCCGGGATGGGGTTGGAAGTCATGTATCCCGGTGACGGTAACTAGGCTGGCCTGCGCTGGGGATGCCACGGTCAGTACTCCCAGATGTGGCGGGCCGACAGACAGGATCAGGTCATTTTGGGGGCCAGACCCCAGGCTTTGCGGCCCCTGCCCCACCACAATCCGGTCGGTCAGGTTCAGCCAGCCATCCGGGGCGGTCAGGGCGGACAGACGCGCGGCCTGCCAATCGGCATAGGGGATCATTGGCGTTCTCTTGACGAAGGTTTTGTCAAGAATGGGGTTGGATCCGGGGCTTTGCAACCCCGGACCCTTTCGGCAAAAGATTACTCGTTCAGTTTGGCAACTACGACATCGGCGAAGGTTTCAATCATTGCCTTGTAATATTCATCGCTGTTGGGCGACAAATTGGCGATCATCATATCGGCGGGCAGATAGGTCAGGCCCTGATTGATGTCCACCGAAAGCTCATAGCTTTCATAGTTGGAATTGTCGGCCATATCCTTGATATTGACCGACCCGACCAGACGGGTATCCGCCGAGCCCATGACTTCGGTGAAGGTGCTGCTCAATTCCGCTTCGGATAGATCGACGGCGACGGTCATGCCCTCTTCGGCGATGCGGTCAACCAGACGGGCGGCCAGGGCGGCTTGCAGATCAACGGCAATGTCGTTGTAACGCAGGGCGGCGGCTGGGTTCGTTACCTCGTCCAGATCAATCGACACTTCGATCAGGGCGATCATATCATCAGGACCGGCAAGAACCGGGCTGGCGATCGCTGCACCCAGCAAAAGCGAGGCAACAGCGGTCATTGGCCCGAAAAGGGCCTTGGTGTTGGAATTAGACATAAGAAGCTCCTGTAATGGCCCGACCACTTGGGTCGACTGAGCCCTATATTGGAACGACGCGCGCGGCTTACAAGAGATAAAATGTTTTAAGTTAAACTCTGGGCCACTTTACGCGGATTCAAACACCACTGGTTTTCGCATAAACTGGGTGGCTTTGGATGAAACAGCTTTTTTATCACCAGTTGTCAGAAATTTGGGAACCATTCCCGTTCCCAGGAATTGAGGTCTTCTGGTCAAATAATCTGCCAAAGATTCAGCCACCAAATTAGCCTGAGAATAAACTTTGACCTCCGGTCCCAAAGCCTCGGCAAAGGCCTTTTCGACCAAGGGATAATGGGTGCAGCCCAGAATCGCCGCCTCGGGGTGGGGCATGCGGCGCCTCAGCGCCTCGACATGGCTGCGCACCAAAGCCTCGGCCAGGATCTCGTCGCCCTGTTCGATGGCATCGACAACGCCGCCGCATGGCTGCGCTTCGACATCGACGCCGATGGCGCGAAAGGCCAGTTCGCGCTGGAAAGCGCGGGTGGCCACCGTGGCAGGGGTGGCAAACAGTGCCACATGCTTGACCGAAACCTCGCGCGGGGGGGAGTTGTCACCCCACTGGCGTTCGGTCAGTGCCTCGATCAGGGGGACAAAGACCCCCAGAACCCGTTTGTTCGGCGGAACCCAGGTGGTCTGCATCCGGTGCAGGGCGGCGGCCGCGGCAGTATTGCAGGCCAGAACCACCAGATCGCAGCCTTCGTCCCACAAACGCTCGGTCGCGGCGCAGGTCAGGTTGAAAATGTCATCCGGGGTGCGCACGCCGTAGGGCGCATGGGCATTGTCCCCGAAATAGACGAAAGGCACCTGGGGCAGGCGTTTCACCAAGGCGTCCAGCACCGTCAGACCGCCCAAACCGCTATCAAAAACGCCGACTGCCATGCTGTTACCCGTCCATGATCATTTCGGCCGAACATAGGGGGAAGTCGCGCCACAAGAAAGGCCGGGCGGGGTTTCCTTGCCGCCTTTTACCCGGTTTTCATTTACAGGGCGCATTTTCTGCCTAAATAGGGCGGCATGTGCTAGCGTCGGTTTTGGTTAAAGGTTTGGGATATGGACTGGGATAAGCTTCGGATTTTTCACGCGGTGGCCGAAAAGGGCAGCCTGACCCATGCGGGGGAAGTGCTGCATCTGTCGCAGTCGGCGGTTAGCCGGCAGATCCGCGCGCTGGAGGAATCCTTGTCGGTGACCTTGTTTCACCGCCACGCCCGGGGTCTGATCCTGACCGAACAGGGCGAACTTTTGTGGGACGCGACCCAAGCCATGGTCAAGCGGCTGGATGCGACGGCCGCGCGGATCCGCGATTCCGAGGATGAAGTTTTTGGTGAGCTGCGCGTCACCACCACCACCGGCTTTGGCACCCTGTGGCTGGCGCCGCGCCTGCCCGCCCTGTTCAAGAAATACCCCGGCCTGAAGATCGACCTGATGCTGGAAGAGCGGGTTCTTGACCTGCCGATGCGCGAGGCGGATGTGGCCATCCGCATGAAGGAACCAAGTCAGGCCGATCTGATTCGCAAACGGCTGATGCAGATCCGGATGCGGTTGTACGCAACGCCGGAATATCTGGCCGCCGAAGGCATGCCCAAAACCATGGCGGATTTCAGCAAGCATCGCCTGATCTGCCAACATGCCGGGGCGGCGCAGGTGGCGGCCGGGGCCAATCTGGTGGCCGAACTGATGTCGCATGACATTCCGTCCACCCTGACCGTCAACAACTATTTCGGCGTCTTGCAGGGGGTGTTGAACCATCTGGGGATCGGGGTCTTGCCGGATTACATCACCGAAGATTTCCCGCATCTGGTGCGGGTCTTGCCCGAAACCGAAAGCACCGAGGTGCCGGTTTTCCTCGCCTATCCCGAAGAGTTGCGGCATTCCAAGCGGGTGGCGGCATTCCGCGATTTCGTTGTGGAAGAAATCATGACTTACCGCAAACGTCAGCAGGACTGACACCGGGCAGCTTGCCAGGATCAGACCCTGCCATGCGCCAAGCGCATAGCGGCATTGCCGCTGCCGCAGTCTGGTCTTGCTTGCGATTCGTGTGCCCAGTGCCTATTTGTCAAGCATGATGGTGATCGAGCGATCTCTTGCCATCATACCTCCCTGTTGGACTTGGCCGAGCGGAAGCTCGGCCTTTTTTTTGGATTTCGCGGGGAGACGTTAGTTCGGTGACCTTTTGCGCAGATTTTGTCCCTTTGGGATCAGAAAATCGGCACCGGGGGAACAAGGGGCTCTGACATCGTTCGGTGCCGCGCAGGCTTTGGGTCGGGACGGAAATGGCCCACGCCCCTGCCCCCAAATCCCACCTTTGCCCTTCCCCTTGGCACCAGTTTCGCTTAATCGGCGCGGCAGGCGAACCTCATGAGGAAGCGATCATGTCCGAACCTGCCATCACTCCAGACCTGATCGCCAAGCATGGGCTGAAGCCCGATGAATATCAGCGTCTGCTGGGGATCATCGGGCGGGTGCCGACCTTTACCGAGTTGGGGATTTTCTCGGCCATGTGGAATGAACATTGTTCCTATAAGTCCTCGAAAAAATGGCTGCGCACCCTGCCCACCACCGGCCCGCAAGTGATCTGCGGTCCGGGGGAAAACGCCGGTGTGGTCGATATTGGCGACGGGCAGGCGGTGATTTTCAAGATGGAAAGCCACAACCACCCGTCCTTTATCGAACCGCATCAGGGGGCGGCAACCGGCGTGGGCGGCATTCTGCGCGATGTGTTCACCATGGGCGCCCGGCCGATTGCGGCGATGAATTCGCTATCCTTTGGCGTGCCGTCGCATCCCAAGACCGCGCATCTGGTGAAGGGTGTCGTTGAAGGTGTGGGGTCTTATGGCAATGCCTTTGGCGTGCCTACCGTGGGCGGCGAAGTGCGGTTTCACAAATCCTACAACGGCAATTGTCTGGTCAATGCCTTTGCGGCCGGTCTGGCGCATGCGGACAAGATTTTCTACTCGGTCGCTTCGGGCGTCGGGATGCCGGTGGTTTATCTGGGGGCCAAGACCGGGCGCGACGGGGTTGGCGGGGCCACGATGGCATCAGCCGAATTTGACGACAGTATCGAGGAAAAGCGCCCCACGGTGCAGGTCGGTGACCCCTTCACCGAAAAACGACTGCTGGAGGCCTGTCTGGAGCTGATGGCCTCGGGCGCGGTGATTTCAATTCAGGATATGGGCGCGGCCGGGCTGACCTGGTCCGCGGTCGAGATGGGCGACAAGGGCGGTCTGGGGATCAAGCTGCAACTGGATGACGTGCCGCAGCGCGAAACCAACATGACCGCCTATGAGATGATGCTGTCAGAATCGCAGGAACGCATGCTGATGGTGCTGAAGCCCGAGATGGAGGCACAGGCGCGGGCGATTTTCGTCAAATGGGATCTGGATTTCGCCATCGTGGGCGAGACGATCCCCGAGGACCGTTTCTTGATCCTGCACGGCGATAGAGTGAAGGCCGATCTTCCCTTGTCCAAACTCTCCTCCTCGGCGCCGGAATATGACCGGCCTTGGGTGGAAACGCCCCCGGCGGCACCCTTGGGTCTGGTTCCCGCGATCACGCCCATTGCCGCGCTGACGGCACTGATTTCATCGCCCAACTATGCCCATAAATCCTGGGTCTGGGAGCAGTATGACGCCCAGGTCGGCGCGGATACCTTGCTGACACCGGGGATGCCTGCGGGTGTCGTCCGGGTGCATGGCACGAACAAGGCGCTGGCCTTTACCTCGGATGTGACGCCGCGCTATGTGCGCGCCAATCCGTTTGAAGGCGGCAAACAGGCGGTGGCCGAAGCCTACCGAAATTTGGTAAGTGTTGGTGCCAAGCCCTTGGCAACGACAGATAATCTTAACTTCGGAAACCCCGAAAAACCCGAGATCATGGGCCAGATGGTTGGGGCGATCCGTGGCATCGGGGCGGCGGTTCTGGCGCTGGACATGCCGATCGTGTCGGGCAATGTCAGCCTGTACAATGAAACCGACGGCACCGGCATTCTGCCAACGCCGACCATCGGGGCGGTGGGGTTGATCGCAGATCTGGCCGATCTGATTTCGGGTCAGCCGCAGGCGGGCGATCTGGCGCTGGTGATCGGGGCCAGCCTTGGCCATTTGGGCCAATCCGCGCTGCTGGCCGAAGCGTTTGGTCTTGAAAGTGGCGACGCGCCCCCGGTCGATCTGGCGGCTGAAAAAGCCAGTGGAGGGGTGATCCTGGCCAATCGGACTGCGATCCGGTCCTGCACCGATCTGTCGGACGGCGGATTGGCCCTTGCGGCGTTTGAGATGGCCGAAGCCGCGGGTCTGGGCGTCACCCTGACCAGTGCCGATATCGGGCAGCTGTTTGGCGAAGATCAGGCGCGGTATCTGATCGCCACCGATGCCGCCGGGGCAATGACGCTGGCGGCTGCGGCCTTGGCGGCGGGGGTGCCGATTGCCGAGGTCGGCCAGTTCGGCGGCACGGCGGTCAGTCTGGGCGGGGATGTGGCGGCATTGGCGGATCTGTCCGCGATCTACCGGGGTGCTTTTGCCAAGGCCGTGGGCTGACGAACGCCCTTGCGGCGGCTCGGCCCTGATCCTACATTTGCGCCAAGACCAGACAGGAGACCGCTATGGCGATCGAAGCCCGCGACATCGAAGCCCTGATCCGCGCCGCCTTTCCGCAGGCCAAGATCTCTGTGCAGGGTGACGACGGGTCGCATTTCGCGGCCGAGGTGATCGACGCCTCGTTCAAGGGCATGAACCGCGTGCAGCAACAGCGCGCGGTCTACGCCAGCCTGAAGGGCAAGATGGATGGGCCAAGTGGGGCGTTGCATGCTTTAGCATTGACCACCAAGGCCCCGGATTGAAAGGATAATAAGATGAGCGCGCTAGACCAGATCAAAGACACCGTGGCCAAGAACGACGTGGTCTTGTTCATGAAGGGCACCAAGATGATGCCGCAATGCGGGTTCTCGTCCAAGGTGGCGGGGATCTTGAATTACCTTGGCGTTGATTATGCCGACGTGAACGTTCTGGCGGATGCGGATATCCGGCAGGGGATCAAGGATTTCTCGGATTGGCCGACCATTCCGCAGCTGTATGTGAAGGGCGAATTTGTCGGCGGCTGCGACATTGCCATCGAGATGGCATTGTCGGGTGAACTTGACACGCTGCTGGAGACCAGCGGCGTCAAGTTTGACAAGGACGCCGCCAACAAGATCCGTGAAGCGAACGGTTGATCCGAGGTTCGGACGGACAAATCGTGCCGGAGTAGAGGTTTAGGGCCAAGCCATCACGGCTTGGCCATTTTGTCAGGATTGGGCCGCGCAGGCGCCGTGGACCAGGGTTTCCAGCCCGCCCTTGGTGCCGTCTTTCAGGTAAAGATCTGCCATGTCGCCCTTTGTCCACCAGACGTAATTCGTTCCATCCGAGGGCCAGCCGTACCGCACCCCGGACGCTGCCGGTTCGGCGTAAAGCAACAGGGTCGCGCCGTCGAACGTCAGATTTACGGCATCTTGCCCCGCATCGGTGGCATAGACCGCCACGATCTGCGCGCCGTCACCACAGACATAGGTCGTGCCAGCGGTGGTTACGGCGGGCGTCGGGACCATCACGCAGGCCGACAACAGGGGAATAATCAGGGCGGCAAGGACAGGTTTGGACATAAGACCTCTTTATTGAAAACGTTCTTCGACGGTGGCTGCAATGGATTCTGCCCGCGCGGCCAGCTCTGCCAGTGTCTCAACCACGGCGGCGGGGATTGTCGGCACCTCACGCTCGGGGACCGGGCGGGCTTCCAACTCGGCCAGTTTGGCGCGCAACGCCCGGTTTTCATCTTCAACCGAGGCGGTGCGGTCGGCCAGCATCAGCCCCGACATCAAAAGCATCCGCGCTTCGGGCAGCCTTCCCATCGAAGCAACCAGCGGCCCGGCTTCGGTATCCAGCATCCGGGCGGCAGAGTGCAGAAAATGCTCCTGTCCGGCTTGGCAGGACACGGCGAAGGGGCGGCCCCCGACGGTGATGGTGATATCAGGCATGACGGGCCTCCACGATCAGCGGGTTCAAGGCGGCGACGATATCGGTGATCTCTTCAGCCTCGGCGCGGCGTTCGGCGCGCAGGGCGGTCAATTCGCGGGTCATGGTTTCCACCAAAGTCACCAGATCGCGTGCTTCCCCGGCATGTGTGGCTTTCAGCGCCGCAACCTCGGCTTCGAAATTCTGCCGGTCAACGGATTCGCGGTCGCGCAGGATGCGCAGGCGTTCGTGCAGCTGGGCATTGGCCATCCGCTCTTCCTCCAGCGCGTCTTGCAGGTTCTCGGGGGCGACGATTTCGGCCGGGTCAGAGGGGGCCGCCCGGGGGGCCGCCGATTGCGCCACCGACCTTGCGATGCGTTCAAGTGCGGCGGTGATGCGCCGTTCCAGATCTATGATTTCCTGCATCCTGCCTTGATCCCTGCGGTCTTTTGCTGTGGTGGCCCCAAGGTGCGAATCGACGGGGCCGCCGTCAAGGGTGATGTTACCGCAAACCCGTGGCTTGCGCTGATCCTTTCCTATCAACGGCTTGGGATGCGTGCTTGATCTTGCTGTTCAGGCTGATATTCACCGATCAAAGCCCTTAATCGACAGGATCTTGGAATTGGATATCGCAACGCTTCGCGCCCGCCACCCCGATCATTGGATACGCGCTGCCGCGATCCGCACGCTGACGCTGGATGCGGTGGCGGCGGCGAATTCCGGCCATTCCGGAATGCCGATGGGCATGGCCGATGTGGCAACGGTTCTGTTTGAAAAACATCTGAAATTCGATCCCACCGCCCCGCGCTGGCCCGACCGTGACCGGTTCATCCTGTCGGCGGGCCATGGGTCGATGCTGATCTATTCGCTGCTGCATCTGACCGGTTATGCCGACATGACGATCGAGCAGATCCGCAATTTCCGGCAATGGGGGTCGATCACCGCGGGCCATCCGGAGTTTGGCCATGTCTCGGGGGTTGAAACAACCACCGGACCGCTGGGTCAGGGCATTGCCAATGCCGTCGGCTTTGCCATGGCCGAGGAACATCTGCGCGCCCGCTGGGGGGCCAAGATCCAGGACCATTTCACCTATGTCGTCGCCGGCGACGGCTGTCTGATGGAAGGCGTCAGTCAAGAGGCCATCGGCATCGCCGGACGCCAGCAATTGTCGCGGCTGATCGTGCTGTGGGATGACAATGGCATCACCATTGACGGCAAGGTGTCCCTGTCGGATGTGACCGACCAGAAGGCGCGCTTTGCGGCCAGCGGTTGGGATGTTTTTGCCTGCGACGGCCATGATCCGGTGGATATTGACCGCGCGATCACGGCGGCCAAGGCCAGCGCGCGCCCGGCGTTGATTGCCTGCAAGACCCATATCGCGCTGGGCCATGCGGCGCAGGACACCTCCAAAGGCCACGGCGCACTGACGGATGCGGCGCAGATGAAGGCAGCCAAAGAGGGCTATGGCTGGACCGCGGCGGCGTTTGAAATTCCGCGCGACGTGAAGGCCCAGTGGGAGGCGATTGGCGCACGCGGGGCCAAGACCCGCGCGGCGTGGGAGGCGCGGCTGGCCGCCCTGCCCCCGGCCCGTCAGGCCGAATTTGCCCGGATCTTTGCGGGTGGCATTCCGGCGCGCCTGACGACCGCCATTCGCAGCCTGAAGAAATCCGCTGCCGAAGAGGCCGTGAAACTCGCCAGCCGCACCGCCAGCGAAAAGGTGTTGAACATCATCAACCCGATCCTGACCGAAACCTTCGGCGGGTCGGCGGACCTGACCGGGTCGAACAACACCAAGACCGCCGATCTGGGCGTGTTCGGGGTCGAGGACCGCAAGGGCCGCTATATGTATTGGGGCATCCGCGAACACGGCATGGCCTCGGCAATGAACGGCATGGCGCTGCATGGCGGCGTGCGGCCCTATTCCGGCACCTTCATGTGCTTTACCGACTATGCCCGCCCCGCGATGCGGTTGTCGGCGCTGATGGGCCTGCCGGTGGTCTATGTCATGACGCATGACAGCATCGGTCTGGGCGAGGATGGTCCGACCCATCAGCCGGTCGAACATCTGGCAATTTCTCGCGCCACGCCGAACACGCTGGTTCTGCGTCCGGCCGATCTGGTGGAAGTGGCGGAATGCTGGGAAGTTGCCTTTACCCAGACCAAGACCCCATCGGTGATGGCGCTAAGCCGGCAAAATCTGGTGGCGGTGCGCAAGGTGCATACTGCGCAGAACTTGTCAGCCAAAGGGGCCTATATTCTGGCCGAGGCGACAGGCAAGCGTCAGGTGATCCTGATGGCCACCGGGTCTGAGGTCGAGATTGCCATGAAGGCGCGCGATCTGCTGGAGGCTGAAGGGATCGGCACCCGTGTTGTGTCGATGCCGTCGATGGAACTGTTCGCGGCGCAGGACGAAGCTTACCGTCGCCGCGTTCTGCCCGCAGGTCCGGTGCGCGTCGCGATCGAGGCAGGGGTTCGGCAGGGCTGGGACCGCTGGCTGCTGGGCGAGCGCGGTCGCGACGGAAAGGCCGATTTCGTCGGCATGTCGTCCTTTGGCGCCTCGGCCCCCTATGACCGGTTGTACAAAGAGTTTGGCATCACCGCCGATGCAACCGTCGCCAAGGCGAAGGCAATGCTGTAGCGGCGGGCCGTCCAACGGCCCGGCCAAAGCACTATTCCTGAAAAGGCCGCCTAATGGGCGGCCTTTTGTTTGCCCGTCAGCCGCGCCCAGATCGGCGTGACGATGCGGGTTCCAAAGGGGATCAGCGCCAGTCCCAATGCCGTTCCAAGGATCCCGTCACAGGCCGCTGTTACCGCCCATTCGACAAAACCAGCCGCCTGAGGGATCGCTGCCGCGGCAGCCAAAGCCCAATGATGAATCGTGCCGTAGGGTTCATGAACGCCCAAGACGTCCATCCCGTGGATGATGATGCTGCCGCCGACCCACAGCATTGCGGCGGTACCAACCAGCGACAGAACGGCCATCAGTTTTGGCATCCCCACCACCAACCCGCGACCAAAGGCCCGCGCGGCGGCGGTTTTGCGGTTTGCAGCCATGTGCAGGCCAATGTCATCCATCTTCACGATCAACGCGACCGCGCCGTAAACCGCCGCCGTGATCATGGTGCCGACAAGGGCGAGGGTGACCGCCTCCATCCAAAAATTGCTGGCAGGGATTGCGGCAAGGGCGATGGTCATGATTTCCGCCGACAGGATGAAATCGGTCTTGATCGCACCGGCCACCTTTTCTTCCTCCAGATGAGCGGGATCCTTGGTGTCAAAATCCTGTTCGACCGACACATCGCCATGCGGAAACAGCGCGTGAAACACCTTTTCGGCGCCTTCAAAGCACAGATAGGCCCCGCCCAGCATCAGCAGCGGCGTGATGACCTGCGGCAGAAAGTAATTCAGCGCCAGAAGGCCGGGCAACAGAACCAGAAGCTTGTTCTTCAGCGATCCCATCGCGATGCGCCAGATGATCGGCAATTCGCGGTCGGCCTGAAACCCATGCACATATTTTGGCGTGACGGCGGCGTCATCAATCACCACGCCCGCGGCTTTGGCCCCGGCCTTGGCGGCGGCGGCGGCAATATCATCGACCGAGGCTGCGGCCACTTTGGCAATGGCGGCGACATCGTCGAACAGGGCCAAAAGTCCACTCATGCACATCTCCTTAGGCTGGTTGGGGTTTAGATACGCGCTGGGGGGGCCGATTGCAAAGCCGCGCCGACGGTTTTGGTTGACTTCCCCCCCCGGCGCGCAATCTTGATGCAAAAGCCCGAAAGCGGGCACAAAACAGATGGGAACGGGTTTGGACGATCGGGTGTTCTGGGTTTTGGCGGGTCTGATCTTTGCCGCCGTCGGTCTGGATTTTCTGCTGAACGATGGGACGGCCTTTGTGTTCCTGGCCCGAAAAGTGCTGAAAGCTGTCGAGGCCCTGGCGTTTTGGCGACATTAACCCGATGCGGCACCATGACCGGCCGTCCTTAGCGCGGGAAAACGTCCGGCCCAAAGCCTTGGCAGGCGAAGATTCGTCCCAAGCGCGGTCCTTGTCATTGATCCGTCTTTCGTTATTGCAATCTTCGCGCTATCGAACCCAAATGAGTTCGGGCTGGGTCAGGAGAATATTATGGCTGTAAAGGTTGCTATCAACGGTTTTGGTCGCATCGGACGCAACGTTTTGCGCGCGATCGTGGAATCGGGACGCACGGATATCGAAGTGGTGGCGATCAATGATCTGGGGCCGGTGGAAACCAACGCCCATCTGCTGCGCTACGATTCGGTGCATGGCCGCTTTCCCGCCATCGTCACCACCGGCACCGATTGGATCGACGTTGGTCGTGGCCACATCATGGTGACCGCAATCCGTAACCCCGCCGAACTGCCGTGGAGCGATGTTGATGTGGTGATGGAATGCACCGGCATTTTCACCTCGAAAGAAAAATGTCTGGCGCATCTGGAAAACGGATCGAAGCGGGTGCTGATTTCTGCGCCCGGCGATGGGGCGGACAAGACGATTGTGTACGGCGTCAACCATGACACCCTGACCCGCGACGATCTGGTGGTTTCCAACGCGTCCTGCACGACGAACTGCCTGTCACCGGTGGCCAAGGTGCTGAACGATGTGATCGGCATCGAAAAGGGAATGATGACCACGATCCACAGCTATACCGGGGATCAGCCCACGCTGGATACCATGCACAAGGATCTGTACCGGGGCCGGGCTGCGGCGCTGTCGATGATCCCGACCTCGACCGGGGCGGCCAAAGCCGTGGGTCTGGTTCTGCCAGAGTTGAAGGGCAAGCTGGACGGTTTCGCGATGCGCGTGCCGACGCCGAACGTTTCGGTGGTGGATCTGAAGTTCATCGCCAAGCGCGGAACCAGCGTCGAAGAGGTTAACGGTGCGATCAAAGCGGCCGCCGAAGCCGGCCCGCTGAAGGGCATTCTTGGCTATACCAATGAAAAGCTCGTCTCGTCGGATTTCAACCACGACCCGCATTCCAGCATTTTCCACATGGACCAGACGAAGGTCATGGACGGCACCTTTGTGTCGATTCTGTCGTGGTATGATAACGAATGGGGCTTTTCCAACCGCATGTCGGATACGGCTGTGACCATGGGCAAGCTGATCTGAGATCGGTTTCTTGGGATAGAGGATAGGGCGCCTGCGGACGCCCTATGTCATTTCAGGAGCAGCTATGCACCTAGCGCATGGCGTAACGGTGAAATCATGGGTTGTTGGGGGGCTGGAACATCCCATATCCTGATCATGCGAAAGGGGAGAAGCCGTTCGGGCGGATCCAGTCGCAAGATGAAGAAGGAATGAAACGATGAAAAACCTGTTTGCTCAAATGCGTGACGAAGCTGAAAAGCGGGCCTTGTACCGTGTCACCCGCGACGAGATCGCCCGCATGCCGCGCGCTGTCGCACTGGATCTGGGGATGTTCCCCGAGGACGCCGAAATCATCGCGCGTCAGGCTGTCTGGGGCTAAGGCCGTCCAACAGCGCGACGACCGGGGGGCCATTTGGCCCCCTTTTTATTTCTGCAAGATCAGGCCCTTGGCGAACCGTGCCGCATTGGCCTGATAGTTTTCCGCTGATTTCAACAGCCGCGCACGGGCCTCTGCATCCAATTCACGCACCACTTTGGCGGGTGATCCCATGACCAGCGATCCATCCGCGATCTCTTTGCCTTCGGTCACCAGCGCGCTGGCCCCGACCAGACACCCTGCCCCGATCCTTGCGCCGTTCAGCAAGGTTGCTGACATGCCGATCAGCGACCCCGGCCCGATCGTGCAGCCGTGCAGCATTGCCTTGTGTCCGATCGTGCATTGGCCCGCGATGGTCAGCGGATAGCCCCAGTCGGTGTGCAACACGCTGTTTTCCTGAATATTCGACCCCTCACCGACCGAAATCACCTCATTGTCGCCACGAAGGACCGCCCCGAACCAGACGCTGGCGAAGGGCCCGATGACCACCTTGCCGATCAGAACCGCAGTTGGCGCAATCCAGGCGGTGGGGTGAATTTCCGGCAGGAAACCGTCAAGGGCATAGATCATCGCGTCGCAAACTCCGCATTCAAACCTCGCACGAAATCGGCCAGATCGGGCTGACGGTCGCGCTTCAGGCGTTCGGCTTGCAGGATGGTGACCAGTTCGGCAAAGGCAGTATCAAGGTCACGGTTGACGATGACGTAATCATATTCCGCCCAATGGCTGATTTCAGATTGTGATTTGGCCATGCGTCCGGCGATCACCTCGGCGCTGTCTTGGGCGCGGGTCCGCAACCGCCGCTCTAGTTCGGCAATCGACGGCGGCAAAACGAAAACCGACACCACATCGCGGCCAAGGGCGGAATTGCGGATCTGCTGGCCGCCCTGCCAATCAATGTCAAAAAGGGTGTCGCGGCCTTCAAGCATGGCCTGTTCCACCGGCGCACGGGGGGAGCCATACAGATTGCCAAACACCTCGGCATGTTCCAGCATGTCGCCGGTTTTCACCATAGCTTCAAACGCTTGCCGGGATTTGAAGTAATACTCTGTCCCGTCCTGTTCGCCGGCGCGCGGCGCGCGCGTGGTGGCTGAAACCGAGAATCGCAATGTCGGGTCCCAGGCCATCAAGGCCTTGGCCAGCGTGGATTTGCCCGCGCCCGACGGAGAGGACAAGATAAGAAGAAGCCCGCGTCGCGCCATGATCATTCCACGTTCTGAACCTGTTCGCGCATCTGATCGATCACGGTTTTCAGGTCAAGCCCGATCCGGGTCAGCGGCTTGGATTGCGATTTGGAACATAGGGTATTCGCCTCGCGCATGAATTCCTGCATCAGGAAGTCGAATTTCCGGCCAACGGCGCCGGACTCGGCCATCAAGCTGCGGGCGGCGGCGATATGGGCGGTCAGGCGGTCCAGTTCTTCGGTCACATCGCTTTTCACCGCGATCAGCGCCAGTTCCTGCATCAAACGGGTGTCGTCCAGCCCATCGGCATTGGCAAGGATGCGCGACATGGCGTCTTGCAGGGCGGTCGATTGCGCGGCGGCGCGGGCCAGTACCTGCGCCCCGGCCTCGGTGGTCAAGGCGTCGATCCGGTCAATCTGGGCGGTGATGACACCGGCCAGGGCAAGACCCTCGGCCGCGCGCATGGCTTGAAAATCGGCCAAAAGCGGGGCGAAATCGGCCAACAAAGTGGCGCGCAGGGGGGCAATATCGGCCATGTCAGCCTCGGCGGCATCGGTGACGCCGCGCAGGACCAGAACCTCGGCCGTGGTGGCAGAACGCAGGGAGACGCCCCGCATCATCGCCGTTTGTTCAATTTCGGCCAGTGCCGACAGGGCCGCCGCCAAGGCTGCGGGGTTCAGACGAAAAACCCCTGCCCCAACCTCTGCCGTGTCGCGCGACAGTTTCAACGTCAGGCTGACATTGCCCCGCGACAGCGCGCGGGCCAGATCGGCACGCAGAACCGGTTCAAGCCCTTCGATCCAGTCGGGCAGACGCAGGCGCAGATCCAAGCCCTTGCCATTGACCGACCGCAGATCCCAGGCCCAGGCAAAGCCAAGGCCCTCGCCCTTGCGGCTGGCGAATCCGGTCATGGAAATTGTCATCTTGCGTCCTTTCGGAGGTGGCCCTGCGTTTACCACCATTCCAGATTCCGCAGCCGTAAAGCCTGCGCTCATGGTATTAATACTTTAGTAACTCTGCTTGCGACAGGCTGATGATGCCGCGGCGGGACGCCTAAGGGCCGTTGGCCAGTCTGGCATCCCCTAAACAGAACAGGAAGACCGCATGTTGGTTTTTGGATCATTTGGAAAGGGCGGCGAGGATGGCGGCGGGCCAATCCCCGGTGTTCTGCAACAGGTCCGCGCCTATTGGGAAGCGCTGCGCGACAACGGGCGTCTGCCGCTGCGATCAGCCATTGATCCGCGGGGTCTGGCCACGGCGCTGGAACAGGTTTTCCTGATCGAACGCATTGCCCCCGGCCATGCGCGGTTCCGGCTGGCGGGCAATTTGTTTCATGATCTGATGGGGATGGATGTGCGGGGCATGCCTTTGTCCGCCTTGCTGGACCCGGTGGCGCGGCAAAGATTGCAACCCGTGCTGGAGGATGTCTTTGCC
>JANNBI010000482.1:0-2433 GCA_031385345.1 Paracoccaceae bacterium
TGGCACCGCTGTCAAAAAGCGGGAAGACACCCACAAGATGGCCGACGCAAACAAAGCGTTCAGCCATTATCGCTGGTAAGGGGTCACCATGGCACGCGACTATTCGCTGAACCGCTACCGGAACTTTGGCATTATCGCGCATATCGACGCGGGTAAAACCACGACGACCGAGCGGATTCTGTACTATACCGGCAAGGTTCACAAGATCGGCGAAGTCCATGACGGCGCCGCCACCATGGACTGGATGGAGCAAGAGCAAGAGCGTGGTATCACGATCACCTCGGCTGCCACCACGACCTTCTGGCAGCGCCAGATCGACAGCGAAGACTTGTCTTCGGATGACAAGTACCGCTTCAACATCATCGACACCCCCGGCCACGTTGACTTCACGATTGAAGTAGAACGTTCGCTGGCCGTGCTTGACGGTGCCGTGGTGCTGCTGGACGGCAATGCTGGCGTCGAACCGCAGACCGAAACCGTTTGGCGTCAGGCCGACCGGTATAAGGTTCCGCGGATCGTTTTTGTCAACAAAATGGACAAGACCGGCGCCGATTTCTACAATTGCGTCAAGATGATCCGTGAACGTACCGGCGCCGTTCCAATGCCGATCCAGATCCCCATCGGGGCCGAGGACAAGCTGGAAGGCATCATCGACCTGATCACCATGCAGGAATGGGTCTATCAGGGCGAAGATCTGGGCGCATCCTGGGTGCGTCAACCGATCCGTGCCGAATTGAAAGCTGAAGCCGACAAGTGGCGCTACAACATGCTGGAAATCGCTGTCGAGCAAGACGACGCTGCGATGGAAGCCTATCTTGAAGGCAACGAGCCGGACGAAGCTACGCTGCGCAAGCTGATCCGCAAGGGCACGCTGGCTATCGACTTCGTGCCGATTCTGGCCGGTTCGGCGTTCAAAAACAAGGGCGTGCAGCCATTGTTGAACGCGGTCATCGACTTCCTTCCCGATCCGCTGGACGTGCCGCCCTATGTGGGTTTCGCGCCGGGCGACGAGACGGAAACGCGCAATATCGAACGTTCCGCCAATGACGACCAGCCCTTCTCGGGACTGGCTTTCAAGATCATGAACGACCCCTTCATGGGCACCCTGACCTTTACCCGGATCTATTCGGGTCATGTCAAAAAGGGTGATCAGATCCTGAACGCCACCAAGAACCGCAAAGAGCGGATTGGCCGGATGGTCATGATGCACGCCAACAAGCAGGAAGAAATCGGCGAAGCTTTTGCCGGTGACATCATGGCTTTGGCGGGTCTGAAAGAAACCACGACGGGCGATACACTGTGCGACATCGCCAAGCCGGTTGTTCTGGAAACCATGACCTTCCCGGTCCCGGTGATCGAGATCGCGGTAGAGCCAAAAACCAAGGCTGACCAAGAAAAGATGGGCATTGCTTTGGCCCGTCTGGCGGCTGAAGACCCATCCTTCCGTGTGGAAACCGATCAGGAATCTGGTCAGACCATCATGAAGGGTATGGGCGAACTTCACCTCGACATTCTGGTTGACCGCATGCGTCGTGAGTTCAAGGTCGAAGCGAACATCGGCGCGCCGCAAGTGGCCTACCGTGAGACGATCAGCCGTGAGCATGAAATCGACTACACGCACAAGAAACAGACCGGTGGTACCGGCCAATTCGCGCGCGTCAAGTTGGTGATCACGCCAACGGAACCCGGCGTTGGCTATTCGTTTGAAGCCAAGGTTGTGGGTGGTTCGGTGCCGAAGGAATACATCCCCGGTGTCGAAAAAGGCATCAAGTCGGTGATGGATTCGGGCCCGCTTGCCGGTTTCCCGGTGATCGACTTCAAAGTGTCGTTGATCGACGGCGCTTACCATGACGTTGACTCCAGCGTTCTGGCCTTTGAAATCGCGGCCCGTGCCGCGATGCGCGAAGGTCTGAAAAAGGCCGGGGCAAAACTGCTAGAGCCGATCATGAAAGTCGAAGTGGTGACCCCGGATATTTATACCGGCGGCGTCATCGGTGACCTGACCTCTCGTCGGGGCATGATCGAAGGGCAGGACGCGCGCGGCAACGCGAACGTCATCAACGCGATGGTGCCTTTGGCCAACATGTTCGGCTATATCAACACCCTGCGGTCGATGTCCTCGGGCCGGGCGACGTTCTCGATGTCGTTCGACCATTACGACGCTGTGCCAGAGAACATCAGCCAAGAGATCCAGAAGAAATATGCATAAGCGGGATGGGCGGATCGCCCATCCTACCATCCCGTCGGGTGGACAGCATGTCCATCCACCGATACTCGAATTAGGAGGCCATTATGGCAAAGGCAAAGTTTGAACGGAACAAACCGCATGTGAACATTGGCACGATTGGCCATGTTGACCACGGCAAGACCACTCTGACGGCAGCGATCACCAAGTATTTTGGGGAATTCCGCGCCTATGACCAGATCGACGGC
>JANNBI010000007.1:0-5342 GCA_031385345.1 Paracoccaceae bacterium
GGCGTGCCATGCGGGCAGTCACTTTTGCCATGGCACTCAAGACTGTCCGTGGGGATAAGGCATTCGCACTGCAGCACCCCAGACCAGGCGTCAGGATCTTCTGCCTTGCCGCCATCGCTGCGGCTCAGGCACATCCGCTTAAAAAAGCGGCAATGTTCAGCCGCGGTATCGACGGATTTGCAGAAACCGCCCTACTACGGACCTATGGAAAGGAGCCCCGTTTGCTTGCTGCGGTCGATCAAATAGCGAGACGCAACCAAGGAAAAGCGCCGCCTCTGGAAGCAGAATCTCACGTTTAAGGGCAAAGATTAGCGTCCAACGCGCGCCGTCTCAGATTTAAGAGCAACGCGACAGCTACTTCGCGTGCATCCCGTGATGACAGAGTTGGGGCAATGTGGGCATTTTCTGACCCTCTATGATCCGATCATTAAACTATTTGACCTTTTATTCTGCCGATCATATTGTATCGCTGACCGGCCGGTGGCCAGAGCCCCAGGCCGTGCGCTTGGGCATTGGAATAGGGGGCACGATGGCAGGGGTTTACTTTGACGACCTGGTTGTGGGTCAGCAATTCAGACACCTGCTGTCGCGTACCATCACCGAAATGGACAACGTGCTGTTTTCGGCGATGACGCATAACCCGGCCCTGCTGCATCTGGATGAGGAATATTGCCGGACCCGGACCGAGTTCGGTCAACGGGTGGTCAATTCGGCCTTTACGCTGGGCCTTATGGTGGGGATATCGGTGGGCGACACAACGCTGGGCACCGCCATCGCAAACCTCGGCTGGGACGAGGTCCGGTTTCCGAAACCCCTGTTTCATGGCGATACGGTGCGGGTCGAGACCGAGGTGTTCGAACTGCGCTCTTCAAGATCGCGGCCCAGTGCAGGCATTGTGACCTTTATTCACCGCGCCTATAATCAACATGGTGTAATGGTCGCATCCTGCAAACGGTCGGGCTTGCAGATGAAGCGGCCCGTCGCGGAGACCGAGGCATGACGCCGCGGTCTTGGCTGTTCGTCCCCGGTGACAGTGACAAGAAACTGGGCAAGGCGGATGGCGCGGGGGCGGATGCTCTCATCCTTGATCTTGAGGATTCGGTCGCGCCCGAGAGCAAGGGTGCCGCCCGCAACAAGGTTCTGGCGCATTTGCTCGCGCGGCCCAAAGCGCAACGCGCATCGGAATTATGGGTGCGCATCAACCCCTTGCAAGACGCGGCACTGCAAGACCTTGCGGCTGTCATGGCAGGGAACCCTGATGGCATCATGATCCCAAAGACGACCGGCGCCGGGGATGTGGCCAGGCTGTCGCATTACCTTGATGCGTTCGAGGCGGCGCATGGCATGCCTGCGGGCGGCACGCGGGTCTTACCGGTTGCGACGGAAACCGCAGCCGGGACGCTGAAACTGCTGGAATTCGCGGACAGTGTATTGCCTAGGCTGATCGGGCTGACTTGGGGGGCGGAGGACCTGGCGACTGCGCTGGACGCGTCGACCAATCTCGATCCGGCGGGAGGATGGGCCTTGGTCTATCGTCTGGCGCGGGTTCAGGTGTTGCTGGCGGCCAAGGCGGCGGGGGTGGCGGCGATCGAAACGCTTTATGTCGATTTCCGGAACGAGGCGGGCCTGCGCCAAACCTCGGCTGAAGCCGCGGCAGAGGGGTTCTCGGGCCGTATCGCCATTCACCCTTCACAGGTCGCACCCATCAACGAGGCCTTTGCGCCGTCTGAGACTACCGTAGCCTACGCGCGTCGGGTGGTTGCGGCATTTGCGGCCCAACCCGGCGCCGGGACGGTGGGTCTGGACGGCAAGATGTTGGACATTCCGCATCTGAAGCAGGCGCATAGACAGTTGGCGCTGCACGAGAGCATCGCAACCCGGCGCTGATGCCACCACAGGAGTAAAGACGTGAAACGTTCCGATAAAGTCATCATCAGTTGTGCGATTACCGGGTCAATCCACACGCCCAGCATGTCACCTTATCTGCCGGTCACAGCGAACGATATTGCAGAGCAGGCGATTGGTGCGGCCGGGGCAGGGGCGGCAATCCTGCACCTTCACGCGCGCGAGACGGGCACGGGGCGGCCAACGCAAAGCATTGCAGAATATGAGAAATTCTTGCCGGTCATCCGTGATAGCTGCAACGGAATCATCAACATCACCACGGGTGCCGGCCTTGGCATGACTATGGATCAGCGGCTGGCGGCGGCAAACCATTTCAAGCCCGAAATTGCCTCGATGAACATGGGTTCGTTCAACTTCAACATATCGGGTGCGGCCAAGCGCGGCAATTTCGACCACGACTGGGAAAAGCCCTATCTAGAGATGACCACAGACTTCATCCTGTCGAACACCTTTGCCCAAATCGAGCGCGCGCTGACCGAATTGTCGGCTCATGGCACGCGCTTTGAATTCGAATGCTATGATGTCGGGCATCTCTATAACCTCGCGCATTTTGTCGATCGGGGTATGGTCAAGCCGCCGTTCTTTGTGCAGTCGATCTTTGGCATTCTGGGCGGGATCGGGCCTGACCCGGAAAACCTCATACACATGAAGGCTACTGCGGATCGGCTGTTTGGCAACGACTACTACCTGTCTGTTCTTGCGGCGGGACGGCATCAATTTCCACTTGTGACGATGGGGGCCATTCTGGGCGGCAATGTGCGGGTCGGGCTGGAGGACAACCTGTACATGTCCAAGGGGCAACTTGCACCATCAAACGGGGCGCAAGTGGCTAAGATCCGGCGCATCCTAGAAGATCTGTCACTGTGCATCGCGACGCCAGATGAAGCGCGGGACATGCTGGGCACCAAAGGTGCCATGAATACGGCGATTTAGACCATGCCCCGCAATATTCCTGATTTCTCGTATCCCGCCCGCAATCGCCGGGTGATCTTGCACCAACGCCCCAGCGGGGTGCCGCAGGCGGGCGATTTCCGGCTGGACGAGGTTGATATTCCGGTTCCGGCGGAAGGAGAGATCCTGATCCGCAACGTCTATCTCTCGGTTGATCCGGCGCAGCGCGGCTGGGCGGCTGATGTGGCCAATTATTCCGAACCGGTGCAACTGGGCGGGCCGATGCGGGCATTGGCGGTCGGGCAAGTTGTTCAATCCCGGACGGCGGGCTTTGTTGCGGGTGAGTATCTGTATGGCTTCTTTGGCTGGCAGGATTTTGCGGTGGTGACCTCTGCTGCCGTTCTGCACCGCTGCACTCAGGATTTGCCGCTGGATGCCTTCGCCAGCCTGTGCGGCATCAACGGGGTTACGGCATGGCTGGCGCTGACCGGATTGGGGCGGCCCAAGGCTGGCGACACAATGGTGGTATCAACTGCTGCCGGGTCGGTCGGCAGTTTCGTGGGGCAGATCGGCAAGCGCCTAGGATGCCGCACCATCGGACTGACTGGCAGCAACGCCAAGGTGGCAATCTGCGAAACGCAGTTCGGTTATGACACGGCAATCAACTATCGCACCGCTGATCTGGACGCAGCGTTGCAGGCAGCCGCTCCGGACGGGATCAACGTCTTTTACGACAATACCGGCGGTCCAATCCTTGACACCGTGCTGCGCCGAATGGCGATTGGCGGGCGGGTCGTGCAATGCGGCACGGCGGCGACGCCAAGTTGGTCGCCGCTGCCCTCCGGACCGCGCAATGAACGTGAAATCATGACTCGCAGGCTGGTCTGGTCGGGCTTTGTCATCTTTGACCACATGGCGGACTATGCGGCCACTTGCGATACGCTGGCCGCAATGCAGGCCACGGGCAAGCTTACCTGGGTCACCGATCTGAAAACCGGCATTGACCATGCGCCCGGGGCCATCGCCGCCCTGTACGAAGGACGTAACACCGGAAAATCGCTCATCTATATTGGCTGAAGGAAACGCTGTCATGGAAATCGACCTGAGTGACGATCAACGCGCAATCCACGACAGCGTCACGCAGATCTGTGCCGAATTCGGCGATGACTACTGGACTAAATGTGAGGAAGAATCACGTTTTCCTGAGGAATATTACCGGCTTATGGCCAATCAGGGCTGGCTGGGCATTACCATGCCGGAGGATGTCGGCGGGGCCAACCTAGGCGTCACCGAGGCGGCGATCATGATGCATGCCTGCACGATGTCGGGCGGCGGCTATAGCGCGGCCTCGGCCATTCACATCAACCTGTTCGGACCGCACGCCATCGTCGTTCACGGCACGCCCGCACAGAAGCAACGGTTCCTGACGCCGCTGGTCAAGGGCGAACAGAAAGCGTGTTTCGGGGTGACCGAGCCAGATGCAGGGCTGGACACCTCATCGATCAAGACCTTCGCGAGGAAGGTCGATGGTGGCTACATCGTCAACGGTCGCAAGATGTGGACATCGACCGGGCAAGAGGCGGACAAGATCCTGCTTTTGACCCGCACCACCCGCAAGGAGGACAGCAAGCGCCCGACCGAAGGGATGACGTTGTTCTACACCGACCTTGACCGCAGCAAGGTCGAAGTGCGGCGCATCAGGAAGATGGGGCGCAATGCGGTGGATTCAAACGCCGTGTTCATCGAGAATCTGTTCATTCCGGACGAAGACCGCATCGGCGAAGAGGGTAAGGGCTTCAGCTACATCCTCGACAGTCTGAACCCCGAGCGAATTCTGGTCGGCATCGAAGCGATCGGGCTGGGACGTGATGCGCTGAACCGGGCAGCAAAATACGCTCGCGAGCGGACGGTGTTCGGACGGCCGATCGGGCAGAACCAGGGCATTCAGCACCCGCTCGCGGAATCATGGACTTTGCTGGAATCTGCCTACTGGATGTGCATGCGAGCGGCGTGGCTTTATGACGCCGGCAAGCCGTGTGGGGCAGAGGCAAATGCCGCAAAATTCCTGGCGGCACGGGCAGGGTTCGATGCTGCAAAGAAGGCAGTGATGACCCATGGCGGCATGGGTTATGCCCGCGAGTATCAGGTGGAGCGGCTGTTCCGCGAGTCGGTCTTGCCACTGATCGCGCCGGTGACCGAACAATTGATCCTGTCCTTCATTGCCGAAAAGGTGCTGGGGCAGCCCAAATCATATTGAGGGGTGCGCGAAGGCTCGGCCTGCCCGCAGAGTTGCCAATTGCGGCAGCAGGGCAGGGGGTGTTGCGACGTCTTCGGTGCGGGTCAAGGCTGAACATTGTCCGTCGTCGAGTGATTTGGAACAGCCTCGCTAATTTTGGAGCAGAAGTCTCGGGCTCATCGGGTTCAGGTTATGCTGCTTGACGTTGATGGTTCAAGCGACGGTTTTGGATGGTTTGGTGTTTGATGCGCCTCCTTTCAGCCAGAATGGTTTCGCCACGACCAAAGTAGACGTCAGCCGGGGTCAGGTT
>JANNBI010000032.1:0-4638 GCA_031385345.1 Paracoccaceae bacterium
CCGCCGCCGATCACGATGACATCAAAGTGCATTCTACTCTCCTGGAACCAAATTGCCGCGCGGACTTTGCGGGCTGGCGTCGATGATCTTTGCGGCCATCCCCATTGCCAATGCGAACAGCCCCGCTTCCAGCAGGAACACCGTGCCAAAGGCAGTTGCAGGCTCGGCAAACAACCGCACCGCATCGACCGCCGCTGCCCCGATCAGCCCACCAAACCCGGCGGCAATCGCTTGCGACGCGCCCCACAGACCCATTCGCGTGCCCTCACGCTCCTCACGGCCAGCCCCGGCAAGGGCCATCATCGACCCGATGGCCGCCACCGCGAACATGCCGTTGAACAGGCCCAGCGCGACCGTGGCGATCAGCAGGACCTGTGCATCCGCCGCCATCTGCCCGGCCATGGCAATCGCCACCAGCGCCAGCGCAGACCCGCCGCAGCCCGCCATGACCCAAGCCCGCAGCGACCCGATCCGCAGCCCTGTGGCCGCGATCCCGACCAGCAGCATCCCCACGAAAACCCCGCCGTTCTGCGCCCCGGACAGCTGAGTGGACTGGCCCGGCGTGAACCCGAACGCCAGCCCGGCATAGGGTTCAAGGATCAGCTCTTGCATGAAATAGGCGGTCATCGACACAAAGATAAACAGGGTGAAATTCCGCGCCTTCGGTTCCAGCCAGATCTCGGCCAGCCCCTGACGGAACGGCAGCGGCGCGCGCGCGGGTTGGGCCGCACCGCCATGCCGTCGCTCGATCCCCCAGATTGCCGCCGTGGTCACAGCCACCGCCAGAATCCCGACCCCCGCCACCAGCTTCAACAGCAGCGCGGGCGAATAGGGGTCCAGCAGGTTACCCACCACCCCCGCCGTCACCGCGATGCCGAAGATCATCATCAGCCAGGTGATCGTGGCCGCCGCCGCGCGCCGGCGCGGATGCGTGGCCGTCGCCAGCAGCGCCAGAAGCGAGGTGCCAGAGGCGCCGACGCCAATCCCGATCAAACTGTAAGCCAGAATGGACAGGGCCAATCCTGCTGCAAAACTGACGCCCATCAGGACCATCCCCGCCGCCGCCAGAAACGCCCCCAGCGCCAGCGCCACCATGCCCAAGATGATGAATCTGGTCCGGTTGCCACCGGTGTCCGACCGGTATCCCCAGGTCGGCCGCGTGATCTGGATGGCGTAATGCAGCCCCACCAGCAGCCCCGGCAGCACCGCTGGCAAGGCGAATTCAACCACCATCAACCGGTTCAGCGTCGATGTGGTCAGCACCACAATCGCCCCCAGACACAGCTGCACCAATCCCAGCCGAAAGATCGAAACCCAAGCAAGTGTCATGACGTGACCTCTAATGTGCGGATGGCAAAAGCGGTGATCATCATGCCGCTGACGTACAGCGTGATCCCCGTCGCCTGATACCAGGGCGCGCGGCCCTTTGGGTCGCGCAGCAGCGTGGCCATGGCGCGGATCTGCCATAACAGCAGCAGACTGACCGCGACCGCATGATAGGGGCGGCCCCAGATCAGCAGCAGGCTGATCACCAGAACCTGCGCCAGACCCATCACCGTGCAGGCAACGCGGGCGGCCACATCGGGGCCCAAAGTGACGGGCAAAGACCGAACGCCGTGCAGCCGATCCCCCTCCAACGCTTTGAAATCATTTAATGTCATGATGCCATGCGCGCCAAAGGCGTACAGCAGCGCCATGGTGATCACCGGGAATGACGGCAGACCGGCGGCCAGAACCGCCGCCCCGGTGAACCAGGGCAGCCCTTCATAACACAGGCCAACCAGCCCCGGCCCCCACCAGCCCGACCGCTTCAGCCGCACCGGCTCCGCCGAATAGGCCCAGGCCGCCAGCACGCCGACAACCGTCGCGGCAAAGCCCCAAGGCCCCAGAAACCAGCCCAACCCCAGCGCCAGAACCGACATCGCCAGCGCGATCCAAAGCCCCCAGCGCCCGGGTATCCGCCCCGACGGAATGGGGCGATGCGGCTCGTTCACCGCATCCACATGCCGGTCGCACCAGTCGTTCGCGGCCTGGCTCATCCCGCAGACCACCGGCCCGGCCAACAACACCCCCAGCACCACCAACGGCCAGTCCTGCCAGGGCGACACCCCGGCCGAGATGATGCCGCACAGATAGGCCCACATCGGCGGGAACCATGTGATCGGCTTGATCAGCTCCAGCATGGCGCGCGGCTGCGGGAGTGTCGAAGATTGTACAGGATGCGTTACGGTCATGTGTAAACTAAACATGACAACTGCGAGTCGATCAAGCCCATAAGTGTCAACCTGCGCGACCATGGGCGCAAAAAACAAGGGCGCCCCAACCGGGACGCCCTGATGCCTGCGCTGCCGATGCGGTCAGTCGTCGTCTTTGCTTAGCAGCCCGAACTTGCGCAGTTTGACATACAGCGACTGGCGCGACAGACCCAGCATCTCCGCCGCCGCCACCCGGTTGTTGCGCGTCAGATCCACCGCCGTCTGAATGCACATCTTCTCCACCACATCGGTGGTTTCCGACACGATATCCTTCAGCGTTGACGACCCGACCAGCTCCATCACCGACCGCGCGCCATCCTCGCCGCCCGCAAAACCCGGACGGCGCAGCATTTCGGTTCGGCTGGAATCGCGGATCACCAGACCATAGGTCGGCTGCGGACGATCGCTAATATAGGTCGCGGAAATCTCGACACTGACCTGACCGTTAAACTCGTTCAGGATCTTGGTCGCGTAAATCCGTAGTTGGCGGGCGCGTTTGGTGTTGTCCAGCAGCACCCGCAAATCGACCGACCCGCGCGCCAGAAAATCTGCCAGACTGCGTCCGCGCACATTGGACAGATGCGTGCTGTCGGTCAGCTTCAGAAAGGCGTCATTGGCCCCGACGATCAACCCGTCGGCGTCCAGAAACACGATCCCGTCCACGCCTTCCTGATACAATTGCTGCAAATTGTCCGAGGTTTCGCGCGGCGCGATGGTTTCCTGATCCTGCGCTTCGATCCGGCACAGCATCAGCCGTTCCCCTGCCGCGCGGAACAGCTTGGGGATCACCCGCAGCCGCTTTTGCGACCGCCGTGCCACCAGTTCCACCGGGCTGACCGCATCGGCCGAGGCGATGTTGGACAAGCTTTCCAGAAACTCGCCACGCCGCCGCCCCTCAAACTCTTGGGCGATGGCCGCGCCGATCAGATCCTGTCGCGATCCGCCCAGCATCAGCGCCGCCGCCGCGTTCAGGTCGGAAATCCGCCCGTTGCTCATGGCGACCAGCACCACCGCGTCGCGCGTCGCCTCCATCAGTACCCGGTACCGCGTGTCCATTTCGCGCTGCGATTCGTAGTCGCGTTCCAGCGCGATCTGGGCCTGCACCAATTGCTGCTGCATCTCGGCAATCGGGCGCAGATCGCGGCCCAGCATCAGCACGGTGTCATCGACCCCCACCGAATGCATCGCATAGCGGATCGGAAATTCCCAAACCTGATCGTCGACATGGTTGACCTCCAGCGGCAAGGAACTCACGCCAGGCTTGCGCAATTCGATCAGCCGTCGGTGAAACTTCTCCAGAGAATCCGCGGTTATGACTTCCGAAATATGTTTACCGACCCAGTGGCCAAGGTGGCCAAACGATCTATAATGTGGATTTACGGTAAGCCCCGTCACCCGCCCTTCGGACGAAATGACGACGGAAAGGTCAGAGGCGGTTGCCACAATCTCGGAAAGCAATTCCGGGTCGATCAGCGGCATTGCCAAACTCGTAAGCAAATGTTGAGATTCGTTGTTCACTATGTTCGCCATATTTGCCGCCCACCCAGGCCATTGGGACAGCGGTGTGTTACGCGCGTTTCAACACGCAAAAGGCGTCAAACTTAAGACCAATAGCCTCAAGCGCCGCTCCGATATCGTTCGAGGACAGATCAGCGCCGGTGCATGATGCAGGATCCTCCACTTTGGACATCACCGCGCCGCCGACGATGATCGGCGTGGGCTTGGGCGACACATTGCGTATAAATTGAACGGTTTTCGCGACAGAGGGAAGCTTTTCCTCGGTTGCGACAGAAATCAGAACTCCGTCGAAATTGCGTGTTGCCATCAGGCTGCGCAATTCGTCGTGGGTTGGCGCAATGCGCAGGCAGACCGACACGCCATAGCGCCGCAACTGCCCCATCGCCACCATCGGTCCCAAGGTATGTTGCTCGCGGTCCGGAATCAGCAGCATCACGGTGCCATGCCCGGTATCGCCGGCCTGATCCGCCGCCCAGGCATTGCCGATCTCGCGCAGCAGGCTTTGCAGCCGCCCCACGCCCACCGTCACCTCGATCCAGCTGAGTTGATCGTCCAGCCAATCCTCGCCCATCCGGCGCGCCACCAGCGGAATATAGATATCCGCCAGACCCGCCAGACTGGTGCGGTGATGCTTCAGCTCTGACAAAACCTCGGCAAAGGCGTTGACCGTGCCCGACAGCGAGGCCGCGATCAGACTGGCCACCACTGATTCCCGTGGCTCGGTCACGGCGCGGGCTGACCGGTCGGCCAGCAAAGACACCACCTGCGAGGCAAAGTAATTGACCCCTGCCGAATCCGCGTCGGATCCGCGTGTTGTCTCTGTTGACTGAAAGTCTTGCATCTGGCCCGCTCCGCAAGAGGGGGT
>JANNBI010000048.1:0-5421 GCA_031385345.1 Paracoccaceae bacterium
GACAGCCTGACTTGGGATGGCACGGCGGTCGCGGCCGAGGGCGGGGTCGACAGTGTGTTCACCTCCACCACTTCGGGGATTTCATATGACATGGTGATGCCGACGACCGAGGGTATGCCCACGATGGCCCTGACTGGCACGATCGCGGACGGCACGGCCGAGGGGACGGTGACCGGGTATCAACCGGCTGCGATCTATGCCTTGCTGGCTTGGGCCGTGGCCCATCCGGATCAGGCGATGATCGACGCTGACAAGGCCGGTCTGAAGGCGCGGATCGCCGCCGCCTTGCCACTGTTTGGCAATCTGGCCATTTCGGGAGCCTACAATGACATTGCGCTGACCACGCCTTTGGGGGTTTTCGGGCTGGCGCAGGCCGGTGTGGAGTTTGAGATGAACGGGGCGGTCACCGATGGTCTGTTCCGTGAGGCGATCAGTCTGACCGGGCTGACCATGCCCGAAGGGTTGCTGCCCCCCTTCGCTGCACCGTTGATCCCGGATGAAGTGACCTTTGATGTCGCGGTGTCGCGCTTTGATCTGGCTGCCACGGCGCAACTGGCGCTGACCCTGCTGGATCTGCCCGCCGGTGCCACGCCGCCCGAAGGATTTGATCTGCAACTGCTTGCGGCTTTGATGCCCGAGGGGGTGGTCGATGTGACCCTTGCCCCCGGCGGCGCCAAGAACGCCACCTATGCGCTGACTTATGAAGGCGCGATGACGGTGGGGGCAGAAGCGATGCCGATGGGGACGGCCAAGGTCACGCTGGTCGGGATCGACGGCATTATGGCCGCGCTGGATGCCGCTCCGCCAGAGATGACGGCGCAGATCATTCCGATGATCGGCATGGCGCAGGCCTTGGGTCAACCCGGCCCCGCAGGTGAGCTGGTCTGGGAGATCGACGCCAGCACGCTTGGCAGTCTGACGGTCAACGGCATGGACATGATGGGCGGGCAATGAGCATCACAATCACCAAGGAAAACCCGGTCGGGGCCGATCTGACCCTGCTGTTTGAACGCCATACCGCCGATATGCATGCCGACACCCCGCCGGAAAGCATTCATATGATGGATTCCTCGCAGCTGGCGATCCCGCAGGTGCATTTTTTTGTGGCGCGCGCACTGGGCGTGCCTGTCGCCATGGGGGCGTTCAAAACCCTGTCAGATCACCAGGGTGAGATAAAGTCTATGCATGTTCTGGCCGAAGCGCGGGGCAGGGGTCTGTCAAAAACCATGCTGACCCATGTCGAGACGCAGGCCCGCGCGCTGGGTTTGACGCGGTTGTCGCTGGAAACCGGTGTGCAGCCAATGTTTGTCGCCGCGCGGGCGCTGTATGCAAAAGCGGGCTATGCGCTGTGTGGCCCGTTTGAAGGCTACACCGAAGATCCCAATTCGCTTTTCATGACGAAAGAGCTTCTGTAAAAGACAGAAACGGTTCCGTAGCTCAGTTGGATAGAGCAGCTGATTTCTAATCAGCGGGTCGAGGGTTCGAATCCTTCCGGGGCCGCCAATCCTTTTGATCGGGCGGCCCTTTGCAAGGCCGCCGCATGGCCAGCAAAAGCCGCCCTCAGTCAGATTTCGACGACGGCGCGCCGCCTTCGAACCGGTTGCCATGCCGATAATCGCAGGGCGCTTCCTGCATTTGCAGATGCAGCGCGCTGCCGGTGTATTCGTGTTTGCGCGCCAGATCCTCATCAAAATCGATGCCCAGACCGGGGGCTTCGGGTGGCAAGATATATCCGTCCTCCCATTTCAGGGAGTTCTTGATCAGCGCCAGATGGAAAGCGCCGCCAGTCTGGATGGTTTCCGCCATCAGCAAGTTCGGGATCGAGACGGACAAGTGAATATTGGCCGCCCATTCGACCGGGCCGGCATACAGATGCGGGGCCATTTCGGCGTTGAAAATCTCGGCAATGGCCGATAGTTTCCGCGCCTCCAATATCCCACCCAGACGTCCCAGCGCGGGCTGCAGGATCTTGACCCCCCCGGCGCGCAGCAGCATCCCAAATTCAGTTTTGGTGGTCAGGCGTTCGCCGGTGGCCAGCGGGATACGTACGTGGCGCGCGACCTCGGCAAACTCCAGCAGGTTGTCTGGTGGGATCGGCTCTTCGTACCACAAGGGGTTATACGGCTCTAGCGCCTGACCCAGCCGGATCGCGCCCGGGGTGGTGAACTGGCCATGGGTGCCGAACAAAAGGTCGGCGCGGTCGCCCACCGCCTCACGGATCTTTTTGCAGAACTCGACTGATCTGGAGATGTCGGACATGGCGGGCTCATGGCCGCCGCGAATGGTATAGGGACCGGCGGGGTCAAATTTAACCGCCGTAAAGCCACGCTTGACCGCCAGAGCGGCGGCTTCGGCGGCCATATCGGCGCTGACCCAGAACTCAGCGGACTCCTGGCCCGGTTCGGGATAAAGATAGGTATAGCTGCGCACGCGGTCGTTCATCCGCCCGCCCAAAAGCGCCCAGACCGGACGGTTGCGTGCCTTGCCAAGTATGTCCCAACAGGCAATTTCCAGACCCGAAAACGCCCCCATCACCGTGGGATCGGGCCGCTGGGTGAAGCCGCTGGAATAGACACGGCGGAACATCAGTTCCAGATTTTCGGGGTTTTCGCCCTGCATATGGCGTTCAAACACGTCCTCGATCACCGCTTTCATCGCTTTCGGCCCCACGGTCGAGGCATAGCACTCGCCATAGCCGACCAAGCCGTCATCGGTGGTGATTTTCGGGAAAATCCAATAGCGACCGCCCCAGCCGGGGGCAGGTGGTGCCACGACGAAGATTGCAAGGTCTTTGAGTTTCATTCGACGCTCCCCATCCGCAATTGCGGAAATGGTGGGATCAGGCGGCGGATTTCTCGCGCGATCCGGCGACAAAGATTAGCACGGCAGCGACCATGATCACGGCGGCGAGCAAGAACGGCGCGCCGGGGAAATAGACCGGGGCGGTGGCGGCGGTGAAAACTCCAAAGACCCAGGTCATCACCAAAGGGGCCAGGATCATTGCCAAGGCGTTGATCGAGGTCAGGATGCCCTGCAACTCTCCCTGCTGGTTTTCGGGGGTGGACCTGCTGCCAATGCCCTGCAAGGCCGGGCCGGTGACCCCGCCAAGCGCCGAGATCGGGGTGGTCGCAAGCGCCATGAACCCCGAGGTGTTGAAGGCCAGAAAGCTGTAGGTCACGGTTTCGACGATGAATCCGAACAGGACCGTGCGATTTTCACCGAGGCGGCGGATCATTGGCCCGACCAGAGCGCCTTGCACGGCGACCATGCACAGCCCAAAGCTCGCCAGTGACAGGCCGATCCATTTGGCATCCCAGCCGTAGGCTTCTTTGCCGAAATAGGCCCAGATGGCCGGCCAGACGTTGAAGGTCAGGGCATAAAGGAAGGTGACGGTCAGCAGGATCCGCAATCCGGGCAGACGCCGGATCGCGGCAAAAGACGACAGCGGGTTGGCCCGGGCCAGCGAAAACGGGCGCCGGTTTTCCGGCGACAGGCTTTCGGGTACAACGAAATAGCCAAAGGCGAGATTGGCGGCCGCCAAAGCCGCGGCGATCCAGAACGGCGCGCGCGGGTCAATCCCTGCAACCAGCCCGCCCAACATCGGCCCGGCGATAAAGCCGATGCCAAATCCCGCCCCCATCAGACCAAACCGTTTCGCCCGATCCTCTGGCGTGGAGATGTCCGCGATATAGGCATTAGCGGTGGAATGGGTGGCCGCCGCGATTCCGGCAATGGACCGCGCGACCAACAGCACCCAGATCGATCCGGTCAGCGCCATGACAACATAATCAAAGGACATGACCGCCAGCGAAATCAACAAGATAGGTCGGCGGCCAAACCGATCCGACAGGTTGCCGATGATCGGGCCGAACAGGAATTGCATGACCGCGAAGGACGCGGTGATGATACCACCCCACAGTGCTGCTTGTGAGATGCCGGAATGGGTCACATCCATCATCAGGTCCGGCATGACCGGAAAGATCAGCCCGATCCCAACGGCATCCAGCGTCACGGTCATCAGAATGAAGGTCAGGGCCAGATTCGGGGAACGGGCGGACATGCAATACCTGCTGAGGCAAAGCGCGGACCCTAGCTTTGGCGGCGCGGGTGTCAAGCGGTGATCCGGTTTAGGCGCGGTCAGAGATGGCCAACCGCGCGCAGAAATTCCCGCACAACCGCGATGAAGGCGTCGGGTTGATCGACCATCGGCAGGTGCCCCGCGCCCCGGATCAGTTCGAAACGGCACCCCGGCATCAGATCCGCCGTTTCGCGCACCAGATCGGGCGGCGTGGTGCCGTCATTGGCCCCGGCGATAACCAAGGCTGGCAGTGTCAGGGCCGCCGTGGTGGTGTAAAAATCCGACCCCGCAATCGCCGCCGCACATCCGGTCCAGCCCTGTGGGTCAGTCGCCAACAGCATATCGCGCAGGCGGGGCATCTGCGGGTGATCGCGCCACTTTCGACCCAAAATCCGCTCCATCGCGCCGGGGACATAGGCGGCAAGTCCTTGCGAGGCGACCTCTGCCCGGCGCGCGGTCCATAAAGCGGGGTTGCCGATCTTGGCGGCGGTGTTGGTCAGAACCATCGCGCGCACCAGATCCAGCCGCTTGGTCGCCAGCCCTTGTGCGATCAACCCGCCGAGGGACACCCCAACTACCACGGCGTCGCGCATCCCGAAATGGCCCATCAGGTTCTCGGTGTCGCGGATCAAAGCCCCCATCGCGTAAGGCGCAGTCGGCACGTCAGATCTGCCATGGCCGCGCAGATCAAAGCGCAGAACCCGGTTGGTGAATAGGGCAGCGGCGACTTCATCCCATAGATGCAATGTGGTGCCGAGGGCGTGGATCAGGACGACAGGTGGACCATCCGGCGGGCCGGAGATCTCGGCATTCAGGCGAAGGGAGTCGAGGTAGATCAGCGGCATGTCGGAAAAACTCAATTAGTTGGAGAATTTTAGACCGTACGCACTCAGAAATATTCGAAAGAGTTAAGTCTGAAAGCGATCCAGCGCCAGTCGAAACACCGAAGGATCGACATTTCCGCCCGAAGCGACGGCAATGACCTGGGGGCCAAGGTCAGGGCGGAACAGCGCGGCGGCAAGAGCCACGGCGCCACCCGGTTCCAGCACGATCCGAAGATGGGCAAAAGCCAGCGCCATGGCGTGAAGGGCCTCGTCCTCGGTCACAACAAATCCTGGTCCGCACAGGCGGTGCAGGATCGGAAATGTCAAATTGCCGGGCTGCGGGGTGACAATCGCATCGCAAATGGACCCGGTCATCTGAGTATTCCGCAAAATTCGCCCCGCCACAAGCGACCGCGCGGTGTCGTCGAAGCCCTCAGGCTCGGCGGTATGGGCGGTCAACCCTCGCGCTTCGGCCTGCAAGGCCAAGGCGATCCCGGCGGTCATCCCGCCCCCGCCGCA
>JANNBI010000064.1:0-2818 GCA_031385345.1 Paracoccaceae bacterium
GGCACATCCATCGCGCGGCCGCTGATTGCCAAGCGACTGGTGGAAATCGCGGCCGAAACCGGGGCCGATGCCGTGGCGCATGGCGCGACCGGCAAGGGCAACGATCAGGTGCGGTTTGAACTGTCGGCGCTGGCGCTGAACCCCCATCTGCGGGTAATCGCCCCTTGGCGCGAATGGTCGCTGCTGTCGCGCACCCATCTGCTCGAATATGCCGAGGCGAACCAGATCCCGATCGCCAAGGACAAGCGCGGCGAAGCGCCGTTCAGCGTTGATGCGAACCTGCTGCACACCTCGTCCGAAGGCAAAGTGCTGGAAAACCCGGCTGAAGAAGCGCCCGAGTATGTCTATCAGCGCACGGTCAGCCCCGAAGAGGCCCCGGATCAGGCCGAGATGGTCGAAATCGGGTTTGAAGCGGGCGATGCCGTGGCGATCAACGGCGTGCGGATGTCGCCCGCAACGATCTTGACCCGGTTGAATGAAATTGGCGGCGCGCATGGCGTCGGGCGGCTGGATCTGGTGGAAAACCGCTTTGTCGGTATGAAATCGCGCGGCGTCTATGAGACCCCCGGCGGCACGATCCTGCTGGAAGCGCACCGCGGCATCGAACAAATCACGCTGGACGCGGGCGCTGGTCATCTGAAAGACAGCATCATGCCGCGCTATGCGGAACTGATTTATAACGGCTTCTGGTTCAGTCCCGAGCGGGAAATGTTGCAAGCCCTTATCGACAAAAGCCAAGAGCATGTGACCGGGACGGTGCGGGTAAAGCTGTACAAAGGATCAGCGCGCACTGTGGCCCGTTGGTCGGATCATTCGCTGTACAGCGAAAAGCACGTGACCTTTGAGGAAGACGCGGGCGCCTATGACCAGAAGGACGCGGCAGGTTTCATCCGCCTGAACGCGCTGCGCCTGAAACTGATCGCAACGCGCAATGCGCGGGTGGCCAAGAAGGGCTGATCAGCCCTTCGCCACATAATCCTTGAACGCCTGACCATATTCCGGGTGCCAGCGCGACAGGGCCGGGCGGTTTTCGATCAGATCGCCCGCCGCCCAGGCGATCCGCTTGGCGTCCAGGTCGCGGGTCACGTCGTTGTCGGGGCAAAGGATATAAAAATCGCCCCGATCAAGGGCGTCGATCATGAAGGTGACGGCCTGGTCGGCGGTCCATGCGCCGTCGGGTTTAGGCGCGCCGGAGTTCGCGGTCATGCCGGTATGAACCCAGCCGGGGATCATCAGATGGGCGGTCACCTTCGCGTCGGGGATATTGCGCAGCTCATGCGCCAAAGCCTCGGTATAGGATTTCACGCCGGCTTTGGACACGTTGTAGGCCGGATTGCCGGGCGGGGTGGTGATGCCCTGCTTCGATCCGGTGTTGACGATCCGCGCCGGTTTGCCATGGGCCAGCATGGCGGGGGCAAAGGCCTGCGTGCCGTGGATCACGCCCCACAGATTGGTGCCAAGGGTCCGCATCCAAGTCGCCGGGTCCGACAAGGTGGACGACGGCAGGCCCATCCCGGCGTTGTTCATCAAAAAGCTGACAGGCGGCAGTTGCGCCGCGACCGTGCTGGCCGCGACGGCATAGGCAGCGGGATCGGCCACATCCAGACCGATGGCCAAGGCGCGCGCGCCCAGATCGGTGATCTGCTGCGCGGCGGCGGTCAACCGGTCCCCCGGCAAATCCAGCAGGGCGACGGCCATGCCCCGCGCCGCCATCGCCTTGGCTGCGGCCAGCCCGATCCCCGACGCGGCGCCTGAAATGACGGCGGTTTGTCCAGTGGTCAGCGCGGGATGGGGCATGATGCGGCCTTTCGGATGGGGGGGCTAAAGCTTGGCAGCGGAAAGCCGGATGTAATGCGGCATGGCCTGATCGCACAGGGCCTGAAAGTCGGGTGACAGTGTGGGCAGCGGTCCTTCGGGGTCTTCGAACCCGGTCGAGGCATGGACCGCGTTGTACCAATGCGGCGCCCAGACCCCGTCATAGGGTTTCGCACCAGCAGCCCAGTGCAGCATACGGTCGGTAAAGCCGATCCCCAAAGCAGCGCAAAGCCGTATCAGCGCGGCCCGAGGATCGGCCCGAATGTCGGCGCTGTCGATCACCAAAGGCGCGGAACCGGTCTCTTGCGCCACCTGATCGAACAATTCTGCCTGCTGGACAAAGCCGATGTCCATCAGCGTCGGCGCCTCGCGCTTTTTGGCATAGCTGGCCACAACGCGGGCGGGGTGGCGGATCAGAAAGACATTGGCCAGGCCCCGCATGAACCCCCGATCAAAGGCCGGGATCATGTGCAAGGTCATGTGTTTTTGGTAAAACAGGCTCTGCGAGGCCGGAATCGGGCCAAGACAATCCTGCGCCACGCGGGCGGGATCGGGGTGACCAGCGGCAATCACTTGCGACGTCATCGGGTGATCCAGACCAGTGGCGAGCAGATAGGCGGCATAAAACGGTTCATCCCAGACGGCGCAATCGCCCCGCGCGGCAAAGGCATACATCATGGCAGTGGACAGGTTGCGCGGCCCGGACCACATGGCGATGCGGGTGGGATCGGGCGTCATGCGCCTACCAATGTTTTGTAAAGCCCGCGCAGACGTTCGGTCATCGGCCCCATCTGCCCCGTCCCGATCACCCGCCCGTCGATCACCCCAACCGGAGTTTGCGCGCCAAAAGTGCCGGTCAAACACGCCTCATCCGCGGAATAAGTGTCTACAAGGCTGAAATTGCGTTCAAACACCGGGATGTCATTGGCGCGGCACAGGTCGATCACCTTTTGCCGGGTGATCCCGTTCATGCAGTAGTCGCCGGTGCTGGTCCAGACCTGAC
>JANNBI010000074.1:0-1636 GCA_031385345.1 Paracoccaceae bacterium
GCGGCGGGGTCGATGTCATACTAGCGCACCTCGGTCACGCCGCAGACGGCCTTGAACGCCAGCGCCTGAAATTCGGCCTGCGAGCCATTGCCGATGAGCGCCATTGTCGTGGCATTCTTCGGGGCCAGCCATTTGGCGGCCATGGCGCTGATCGGCAACGGCGCGCAGTCGGAATTTCAGGCGCTGGCCTTCAAGGCGGTCTGCGGCATCCGCGAGGTCCGGCTTTATGACATCGATCCCGCGGCCACCGCCAAATGCGCCCGCAATCTGGCCGGGCGTGGGCTGTCGGTGGTGTCCTGCGCCACGCCCGAAGCCGCGATCCTTGGCGCGCAGATCATCACCACGGTCACGGCGGACAAACAATATGCCACGATCCTGACCGACAACATGGTCGGCGCGGGGGTGCATATCAACGCGGTCGGCGGCGATTGCCCCGGCAAGACCGAATTGCACCGCGATATTCTGCTGCGCTCGGGCATTTTCGTCGAATACCCGCCCCAGACAAGGATCGAGGGCGAGATCCAGCAATTGCCCGCCGATTATCCCGTCACCGAATTGTGGCAGGTCATCACCGGGGCGGTGTCAGGGCGCAAGGATACCCGCGACATCACCCTGTTTGACTCCGTGGGCTTCGCGATCGAAGATTTCAGCGCGCTGCGCTATGTCGCGCGGGCGCTGAAAACCACCGGGCTTTGTGACCAGTTGGACATGATCGCGGACCCCGATGATCCGCGCGACCTGTTCGGCATGGTGATGCGGGCGGCGTGATGCTGGCGGCCTAAAGCCGCGCCAGCAGCGCCATCGTCGGCTCACCAGTCACGGGCAATCCGTTGCGGCGCTGGTAATCGCTGATCGCCGCCCGCGTCTTGTCACCGATCACCCCGTCCGGCGTGCCCACGTCATAGCCCAAAGCCGCCAGTTTGCCCTGCAACGCCTGCCGGTCCGACAGCGACATGCCCGCCGCATCGGGCGGGAACTGGCCGCGCAGGGCCGCGCCGCCCGCGATCCGGTCTGACAGAACGCCGATCCCCAAAGCATAGTTGACCGCGTTGTTATAGCGCAGGATCACGTTGAAATTGCGGAACAAAAGGAAACTTGGCGCCGCCAGCCCCCCCGTCATGTACAAGCTGGCGCTGCCATGATCTGGCAGCCCCCCACCCCCCGCAGCCGTCACCCCCGCATTGCGCCAAGACGCCACCGACCGCCCCTTGCCCCGCCCCGCAAGCCCGGTGTCAAACCCCGCAGGCAGCCGCACCTCTGCCCCCCACAACCCGCCACGCACCCACCCGCTTTCGCGCAGATAGGCCGCCGCCGAGGCCAGCGCGTCCGTCGGGTCCGCCCCCCAGATATCGCGCCGCCCATCCCCGGTGAAATCAACCGCCGAGGCCAGGAAGGTCGTCGGAATGAACTGCGTATGCCCCATAGCCCCGGCCCAGGATCCGGTCATCCGGTCAAAGCTCACGTCGCCCCGGTCAAGGATCTTCAGCGCGGCAACCAGTTGTCCCTCAAAAAACTCCGCCCGCCGCCCGGCATACGCCAGCGTCGCCAGCGCCGAGATCAGCGGCGCATCGCCCATCCGCTGCCCATATCGGCTTTCCAGCCCCCAGATCGCGGTGACAATCTGCGGCTGCACGCC
>JANNBI010000078.1:0-3013 GCA_031385345.1 Paracoccaceae bacterium
ACCTGCTTCTGGACCGATCTGGAAACGCTCCTGATGGAGCGTTTCTCGGTTCGTTGACCGTAAGCCGCAAGGCGTCGGGCAAAGGGTTTTCCGCAGGCGCTAAGGCCGCATAGAATTGGGGCGCGCCTGACTGGGCTGGCGTGGCAACGCGCCTGCCGGGGGCAGGCAGGCGCGTCCCAATTCGATCTAAATCAAATTGGGCAAAAACAGATACAAATTACCTCAAGGACATCCCTCACATCTTTTGATCAAACTCCACTGGCATTTCCCACACCCAAGACTATCCTGCCCCCCGACCCGACCGGAGAGCCCGAATGTCCACCCTTGCCACCCCCGCCGCCTTGCCAAACGAAGATCTCTGGGCGCTGGACCGCGCCCATGTCCTGCATCCCTGGGCCAATTTCGGCCCGTTTGAAGACAAGGGCTCGCTGGTTCTGACGAAGGGAGAGGGCGTGACCCTGTGGGACGCGCAGGGCCGCAGCTATCTGGATGCGGTCGGCGGTATGTGGTGCACCAACATCGGCCTTGGCCGCCGCGAGATGGCCGATGCCATGGCCGATCAGGCGATGAAACTGGCCTATTCCAACTTCTTCGTCGACACCACCAATGACCCCGCCGCGCGTCTCGCCGCCAAACTCGCCAGCCTTGCACCGGGCGATCTGAACCGGGTGCATTTCACCACCGGCGGCTCCACCGCCGTTGATACCGCCGTCCGCATGGTCAGCTTTTACCACCATGCGCGCGGCAATCCCGGTAAATCCGGCATCGTGGCGCGCGAAAATTCCTACCACGGCTCCACCTATCTGACGCAATCCGTCGGCAACCGGAATGGCGACCGGATTGAGGAGTTCCGCTATAAGGACGACGGCATCTGGCACTTGACCTGTCCCAATCCTTACCGGCGCCCCGATCACATGACGCTGGACCAGTTCACCGATTTTCTGGTGGCCGAATTTCAGGCCCTGATCGCTCGTGTCGGGGCTGACCGGATCGGCGGCTTCATTGCCGAACCGATCCAGGCCTCTGGCGGGATCATCATCCCGCCCGAAAACTACCTGCGCCGCATGGCTCAGGTCTGCCGGGACAACGACATTCTGTTTATCGCGGACGAGGTGGTGACTGCCTTTGGCCGCATCGGCCACTGGTTCGCCAGCCTGTCGGAATTCGGAGTGCAGCCTGACATCGTCACCACCGCCAAAGGATTAACGTCGGGCTATATCCCCTTGGGCGCTATGATCTTTTCGGATCGGATATGGGATGTGATGGCCAAAGGCGGCGAACGCTGGTTCACCTCTGGCCTGACCTATTCCGGCCATCCGGTGTCCTGCGCCGTGGCTCTGAAAAACATTGAGATCATGGAGCGTGAGGAGCTTTTGGCCCATGCCGCCAAGGTCGGCAGCTATTTTGAAACCCGGCTGAAGGATCTGGCTGATCTGCCGCTTGTCGGGGACACGCGCGGCAAAAAGCTGATGCTCTGCGTTGAAAATGTCGCGGACAAGCATACCAAAGTGCCGCTGCCCGACGGTGCCAACGAATCCAAACGCATCTCGGACCTGTGCGAAGAGATGGGCCTGATGGTCCGCCCCATCGGCCATCTGAACGTGATGAGCCCGGCCTTGACCATCACCGAACCTCAGGTCGATTTCGTGGTTGAGACGCTGGAAAAGGCCATCCGCCACGTCACCGATGATCTGGTACGCGAGGGGTATCGCATCGGCTAGGCGGCTTGACCGGCAACCGAATCGGCCGCACAGTCAGGGACGGGGGGCCACCATGCTGACACCGCTTTGCACGCTCTTGAACATCACCCAGCCCGTGGTTCAGGCGCCCATGGGCGGGGTCACAAATCCTGAACTCATCGCCGCTGTCAGCAACGCCGGCGGTCTTGGCATCCTAGCGTGCAGTTGGAGCAGTGCCGACGAAGTCCACCGGTCGCTGCGCGAAATCCGTGCCCTGACCGACAGACCTTTTGGCGTCAATTTCGTGCTGCATCTGACCGATGACGCCATCTTTCAGATTTGTCTTGATGACCGGGTTCCGGTGTTTTCCTTCTTTCGCGGCGAACCTGGCCCTGCAACCGCCCGCGCCCATGCCATTGGCGCAAAGGTCATCTATCAGGTCACCACCCCAGCCGAGGCGCAACAGGCCTGCGCCGCCAACGTCGATGTTTTGGTCGCGCAGGGATGTGAAGCCGGGGGCCATATGGGGCCGATGCCGCTGTGGACCTTGTTGCCCGAGGTGGTGCGCATCGCGGGCCATCGCCCGGTTCTGGCCGCGGGCGGCATCGTCGATGGGCAGGGTCTGGCCGCCGCGCTGGCTTGCGGGGCCGCCGGGGTTTTGATGGGAACGCGGTTTTTGGCCTCTACCGAATCGCCTGCGACCGCCGCCCACAAACGTGCCATCCTGAATGCCGAAATAGGCGACACCATTCCCACGCTGGTCTGGGATATCCTATGGGGTGAAGATTGGCCCGGCGGCATTCGGACCCAGTCGCTGCGCAACGCGGTGACCGACCGTTGGGATGGTCGCGAAGCTGACCTGCGGGCCGGGATCGACGCCGCGCGCGCCGAATTTGCCGCCGCCGAGGCGCGGCAGGACGCCAAACTTATCCCGCTTTTGGCCGGGGTCGGTGCTGCCCGCATCCACGATATCCGCCCAGCCGCCGACATTGTTCGCAGCATCGTGCGCGAGGCCGAACAGATCCTTCGGGGACTGGGTCAGCCGACAAGTCATGGTTAAAATGTGGTAAATAAGAAACGACAAGTCTCTGATCAAAAACAATAAAAACTTTTGTCCAGATCTGGACACTTCCACGGCGCTTGACTTCCCCGCGAACTTCTGGCCAATGGCCGCATCCGGATCAGCGGCGTCTCCGGGGTGTTTCAACGACGACGTGACGAAACATTCCGGATCACATCATCATGGCTTTGGAAGATGCCAAGTCCCAAGTGGACACTGCTTTCACACGCGCTGGCCTGCGCGGGTATGCGTTTGAAAACGCCTTCGGCGGCGC
>JANNBI010000090.1:0-2465 GCA_031385345.1 Paracoccaceae bacterium
CCCTTGGCCCGCCTGCCCCGCACCGGATGGCTGCTGCCCCGCGACACGCGCTGCGATGCGGGCGAAACCCCGCGCCAGATCATGCCCCTGCTGGACGCGCCGTTTTACAGCCGCTCTGTCGTGCAAACCCATCTGGGCGGCGAAACCGTCCAAGGCGTGCATGAAGCGCTGGATCTGACCCGCTTTCGCAACCCAGCGCTAAAGCCGATGCTTGCGCTGCGTGTTCCGCGCCGCGCCAATTGGCCCTGATCTAAACCTTCGGATTCAGCCGCCAGACGGTGTAATTCAACGCCCCGGCGATGCTGACCCAAACCAGATAGGGCAAGAACAGCAGCCCCGCCACCGCGTCCAGCAGCAGAAAACTGACCGTCGTCGCCGCCACCGCCAGCCACAAACCCGCCATCACCACCAGCGCAGCGCGCATCCGGTGCAGTCCGAAAAACACCGGAGTCCACAGCGTGTTCAGCGCGATCTGCAAGGCCCAGAAGGCCAAAGCCTGCCCGCTGCCCGCGATCCCCGCCACCCGCATCGCGGCCAGCGCCATGCAGATATACAGCGTGGTCCAGACCAGCGGAAACAGCCATCCCGGCGGGGTCCAGCGCGGTTTGGCCAGACCGTCGTACCAGACGCCGGGCTGAAACATCGCCCCGGTCGCCGCCGCCGCCCCGCAGGCCGCCAGATATGTCAGAAACAGTGTCCAATCCATCCGCATCGCTCCTTGGGGTGATGGGATGTAGCTAGGTCATACGCCCGCCCGATCCAAGCCCTGAGGCAGGGGTTTCGCCGCCCTGTCCTGCCGTTCCAGCTGGGCAAAGGCGGCAAACAGCGCCTCGGACCGGCTGAACGCCGCTTTTTTACGCGCCGCCGCCTCGACCAGAAACCGCAGTTCGGGCTGCACCGGGGCATGCAGCGCCGCAGGTCCCGGCACGACAATCGACACCCCGGCCCGCAGCACAGACAGACCCAGCCAGCCCAGCTTTTGCCGCCCCGTGGTCCGCGCCCGTTGGGTGATGCTGTCATGGTCTAACCGCGCCAAGGCGCCGCCGATCCCGGCATAGACATGCCGCGCGGCATAGATCCCCGGACGGCAGGCCAGAGGAAGGGCGGGAACCCCGGCTTCGGACCGGGTATAAAACTGCTGTGCCCGGTCCAGCAACCGCGCCGCCAGCGCCCGCGCCCTTGGGTCCACCGCCCGCAGGTTCAGGAAGGTTTCGGCGCTGATCCCGGCCTCGTCCAGCCAGTCCTGCGGCAAATACAGCCGCCCCTCACGGGCATCCTCGCCCAGATCGCGGGCGATGTTCGTCAACTGCATCGCCAATCCCAGATCGCAGGCCCGCGCCAGCGCATCCGCGTCACGCACCCGCATCAACACACACATCATCGCGCCCACCGCACTCGCCACCCGCGCGCAGTAGGAATAAAGGTCGCTTTCCGTGTCATAGCGCCGCCCCATCGCGTCCCAGGCCAGCCCCTCCAGCAAGGCGTCGGGCAAAGCGCGCGGCATGTCAAAACTCTCGACCACCCCGGCAAAAGCCCGGTCGGCAGGGGCATTCCGGGGCCGCCCAGCATAGACCAGATCCAACCTGTCACGCAGCGCCAGCACCGCCGGGGCCTTGTCGGCGCTGTCATCCACCGCATCATCGGCCAACCGGCAAAAGGCATACAGCGCCAGCGCCGGATCACGCACCCGTGCCGGCAGCAGCTTTGACGCCGCATGAAAGCTTAGACTGCCCTGCCGGATCGCCTCGCGGCAATGATCCATATCCTGTGCCGCACTCATTCCGCTGCCATCCTTAACGCCTGCGCCATTGGGGCATCCGGCACCAGTTTTCCCAAGACCTCGGCGCTGGCGATGACGCCCGGCAGACCCGCCCCCGGATGCGTGCCCGCCCCCACCAGATACAGCCCCGCCGCCTCCTCTGACACATTATGCGGCCGGAACCATGCCGACTGCAAAATCCGCGGTTCAATCGAAAAGCCGCTGCCATAGGGCGACAGATACCGGGATTCAAAGCTGTTGGGAGTGAACACCAGTTCCTCGGTCAGATGCTCCGACAGGCCGGGCAACAGCCGATCCTCCAGCATTTTCAGCATCTTGGCACGGTAGGGTGCGGCCTTTTCCTGCCAGTCTGTATCGCCAATCCCCAGATGCGGCACCGGCGACAGGGCGTAAAACGTGTCATCGCCGGGCGGCGCGGCACTGGGATCGGTGACCGAGGGACGGTGGACATACAGGCTCATATCCTCGGCCAGCTTGCCGCGAATGAAGATGTCCTTGATATGCTCTTTGTACCTTGGCCCGACCAGAATGGTGTGATGCCCGACATCGGGCCATTTCAGCCGCGTGCCCTTGGTTCCGAAATACCAGACGAACAGCCCCATCGACCACCGCTTTTTGGCCAGCTTTCCCAGCGTCCAGCGCTTTTTCGGCTGCTTGCGCAGCAGGCGGTCATAGGTGTGGCCCG
>JANNBI010000095.1:0-14063 GCA_031385345.1 Paracoccaceae bacterium
ACCCGGATCAACTTGCGCGTCAGCGGGTTCATTGTGGTGTCTTTCAAGTCTTTGGCGTCCATCTCTCCAAGGCCCTTGAACCGTTGTACGTCAATTTTTCCGCGCCCACCCAAACCCTTGGCCATCGCCGTCTCTTTCTCGGCATCGTCCGAAACATAGATCCGGTGCGCCCCTTGCGTCAGGCGGTACAGCGGCGGGCAGGCCAAATAGAGATGCCCCTTGTCGATCAGCGGGCGCATCTGGGCAAAGAAAAAGGTCATCAAAAGCGCCGCAATATGCGCGCCGTCCACGTCGGCATCGGTCATAATGATGATTTTTTCATAGCGCAGATCATCGACACTGAATTTAGTGCCCATGCTCACACCCAAGGCCTCGCATATATCGCGGATTTCCGAGTTTTCATTCAGTTTCGACGATGCAGCGCCCAGAACATTCAGAATCTTGCCTTTTAACGGCAACAAGGCTTGAGTTTCGCGATTACGTGCGGCTTTGGCTGATCCACCGGCAGAATCCCCTTCGACGATAAACAACTCGGTCCCGTCACGGGTTTTAGAGGAGCAATCGGTCAGCTTACCGGGCAAGCGCAGTTTTTTGGTCGCCGTCTTGCGCTGGGTTTCCTTTTCCAGTTTGCGTTTCAACCGCTCTTCGGCGCGCAGAATCAGAAAATCCATAATCGCTCCGGCCGACTTGGTATCGTTTGCCAGCCAGGTGTCGAAATGATCGCGCACCGCGTTTTCGACATAGCGCGTGGCTTCTTCAGTTGCCAATCGGTCTTTTGTCTGGCCAACGAATTGCGGTTCGCGGATAAAGACCGAAATCAGCGCGCAGCCACCGGTCAACATATCTTCGCGTGTGATCAAATCCGCCTTGCGGTTTTTGGTCAGTTCACCATAGGCGCGAATACCCTTTAAAATCGCAGACCAAAATCCGAATTCATGGGTGCCGCCTTCGGGCGTGGGAACAGTGTTGCAATAGGATTGCAAGAAACCATCGCGGACCGGCGACCAGTTGATCGCCCATTCCACAGACCCCGGAACACCGAACTTCTCTTGAAATCCCACCTTTCCGGCAAAAGGACGGTCCGCGTAGGTGGTTGTTTTCTCTAATGTATCAGACAGATAGTCCGCCAGACCGCCCGGAAAATGAAACACAGCCTCAAGCGGCATATCACCGTCCGCAATGGCGGACTTCCACCGAATTTCCACTCCGGAAAACAGGTAGGCCTTGGAGCGGACCATGCGCAGCAATCGCGAGGGGCGGAATATGTGCGAGCCAAAGATGTCCGGGTCGGGATGAAATGTGACCGAGGTGCCACGGCGATTTGGCGCAGCCCCGATTTTCGCAATCGACCCCAAAGGTTTGCCGCGCGAAAAACTTTGCGCGTAAAGCTCCTTGTTGCGGGCAACCTCTACATAAAGCCGGTCCGACAGCGCATTTACCACCGACGACCCGACACCGTGCAATCCCCCCGACGTTTCATAAGCCTTGCCGTTAAATTTACCGCCGGAATGCAATGTGCAAAAAATCACTTCCAGCGCAGATTTATCCGGAAATTTAGGATGCGGATCCACCGGAATGCCCCGGCCATTGTCGCGCACGGTCAGGCTTCCATCAACGTGCAATTCGACCTCGATCCGGTTGGCATAGCCCGCTACGGCCTCGTCCATGGAATTGTCGATGATTTCGGCGGCCAAATGGTGATAGGCCCGCTCATCTATGCCGCCGATATACATGCCCGGACGCAGGCGCACCGCCTCCAGCGGCTCCAGCACTTCGATCGAAGAGGCGTCGTAGGTCTGGCCAGCGTCCGACAAAAGGTCTTGCGGCATGAGGGGCTCGATTCTTGAGGGGCGTGGTTGCACCGGCATTAGATCACCCCGGGGGGGAGGGACGCAAGATCTGGGGGGGTGTTGTCGCGACGGACGGGGCGCACTAAGTTGGAGGTTGATCAAAAGAGGGGGACGACCATGCGGGTATTGTTTACGGGCGGTTCGGGCAAAGCGGGCAAACATGCGGTGGCCTATCTGGCGGCGGCGGGGCACCGTGTGTTGAATCTGGACAAGGTGCGGCTGAACCATCCCGGCGTGATGGACTTGATGGCGGATATCACGGATGCGGGGCAAGTCTATTCGGCCATGCGCGGCTATGCCGGAGACGATGAGATGGAGACGGGACAAGGCCAGCAAGTGTTTGACGCCGTTGTCCATTTCGCCGCCATCCCGTCTTTGCATCTGGCGGCGGATAACGAGACCTACCGCGTCAACGTGATGGGCACCTACAATGTGATCGAAGCGGCAGCGAAGATGGGCGTGAAGAAAATCATCATCGCCTCGTCGGAAACCACCTATGGCATGTGTTTTTCCGATGGCCAGACCGACCCCGCCTATCTGCCGTTGGACGAGGATTATCCGATCAATCCAATGGACAGTTACGGCATGTCCAAACGGGTGAATGAAGTGACCGCCGAGGCGTTTCAGCGACGCTTTGGCATTGATATCTACGCCCTACGGATCGGCAATGTGATGGAGCCGCAGGATTACGCGCGCTTCCCCGACTTTGCCAAAGACCCCGGCAGCCGCCGACGGATCGCCTTTTCCTACATCGACGCCCGCGATCTGGGGCAGATCGTCGATCTGTGCCTGAAAAAGGATGGCTTGGGATGGCAGGTGTTCAACGCCGCCAATGACACCAATTCGGTGCCGCAGCCCAATACAGAGCTGCTGGCGGCGTTTTTCCCCAATACCCCCCTGAAAAGACCGCTTCGCGAGACGGAAAGCCTGCTGTCCAACCAGAAAATCAAGGCAGTTCTGGGGTTTCAGGAACAACACAAATGGCGGCTTTATGTGCCAAAGTAGGACCGGGTTTGCTTTGGCCTGACGCCATCCTGTGACCGACAACCCCGGAAAGGGAAACACCATGTCCTACCAACCCTCACGCATTGCGCGGGCCTTGGCCCATGAGGCGGCACCGGGGGTGTTGTTGATGATCGCGGCGGCGGCGGCGATGATCCTTGCGAACTCTCCGGCTGGCCCCGCCTATCAGGGGTTCTTTGACCAGATCCTGTCAGTCACGCTTGGGGGTGTCGGCCTGTCCAAGCCCTTGATCTTGTGGATCAATGACGGCTTGATGGCGATCTTCTTTTTCCTTGTCGGACTGGAGTTGAAGCGCGAGATGCTGGAGGGTCGGTTGAACTCACCGGCTGAGGTGGTTCTGCCGGGATTGGCGGCCTTGGGCGGTATGTTGGCCCCGATGGCGGTGTTTTTGCTGATCACCCGACAGGATCCGACGGTGGCGCAGGGCTGGGCGATCCCGGCCGCCACGGACATTGCCTTTGCGGTGGGGGTGCTGGCGCTGTTGGGCAACCGGGTGCCGCCCGCCCTGAAGATTTTCCTGCTGACTCTGGCGATCTTGGACGATCTGGGCGCGATCCTGATCATCGCGCTGTTTTACGGACATGGGTTGCAGCCGGAATATCTGGTTCTGGCGCTGATCCCCTTGGCCGGTCTGGCGATCATGAACTTTACCGGCACGCACCGGGTCGCGCCTTTTGTTCTGGTCGCGGTGATCCTGTGGGTTCTGGTGCTGAAATCGGGGGTTCATGCCACGATTGCCGGGGTGGTGGCGGCGTTTTTTTTGCCTCTGACGGACCGGTTCGGCAAATCGCCACTGCACGCGGTTGAACATGGGCTGCAACCCTATGTGATGCTGCTGATCACGCCACTGTTCGCGCTTGGCAATGCCGGGGTACAACTGTCCGGCATGGTGCCGGGCGATCTGTTGGCCCCCCTGCCCCTTGGGATCGCGTTGGGCCTGTTTCTGGGCAAGCAATTGGGGGTTTTTGGTGCGACCTATCTGGCGGTCAAATCCGGTCTGGCCCGCTTGCCGGACGGGGTCACTTGGATGATGATTTACGGGCTGTCCTGTCTGGCCGGCATCGGGTTTACCATGTCGCTGTTCATTGGGTCGCTGTCCTTTGACGATCTGGCGCTGATGAATGCCGTGCGGATGGGGGTGCTGGCCGGGTCGGCCTTGTCAGCCATCCTGGGCTTTGTCGTGCTGCGGCGCGTGACCAAGGGGGCTTGACCCTGCCCGCTGCTTTGGCCCTTCTGGGCGCTAGGAATTTGGGGGGACGATATGGCGAAGGCATTGATCACATGGGGCGGTTGGGACGGACACGAGCCTGACAAGGTCGCGGCCCTGTTCGCCGCCGACCTGCGCGCAGCGGGGATGGAGGTTGAGGTCACCGATACCCTTGCCTGTTTTGACGATCCGGCCCGCCTGACCGATCTGGCCCTGATCGTGCCGGTCTGGACGATGAGCACGATCGCAAAAGAGCAATCCGTCAATGTCTGTGCCGCGGTCGAGGCAGGCGTGGGCCTTGCCGGCTGTCATGGTGGCATGTGCGACGCCTTTCGCAACGATGTGCTGTGGCAGTTCATGACCGGCGCCCAATGGGTGGCGCATCCGGGCAATGACGGCGTGGACTACCGCGTGCGCATCACCTCGGGCCATCAGGTCGTGGCCGGGCTGGCCGATTTCGACGTGAAATCCGAACAGTATTATCTGCACGTCGATCCCGCCGCCCAAATCCATGCCGTCACCGATTTTCCGGTGGTCGAAGGCCCGCACAGCCCCAATGGCCCTGTGCAAATGCCGGTCGTGTTCACCAAGATGTGGGGCAAAGGCCGGGTCTATTACAACGCCCTTGGTCATCAGGCCAACGTGATCAACCACGGAACCCCACGCGAGATGCTGCGCCGTGGCATGTCTTGGGCGGCACAGGGATGAGCTTTCAGGCCTATCTGGACAATATTCAGGCCAAGACCGGAAAAAGCCCGGCGGACTTTCGCGCCATGGCGGTTTAAAAAGGTTTTGCCACCGGCGCGGGCCTTGCGCCGGGGGTCAAGGCCACGCAGATCACCGACTGGCTGAAGGCGGATTTCGGCCTTGGCCATGGGCATGCGATGGCCATCGTGGCACTGTTGAAGGGCAAGACGGACTAGGCCCGCGCGGCGCGGATCAGGCCCAGAATATCCTTGGCAGCGTCGGGAATATTGGTGCCGGGACCAAAGATCGCCTTAACCCCTGCTTTGTACAGAAACTCATAGTCTTGCTGCGGGATGACCCCGCCGCAGATCACCAGAATATCCCCCGCTCCCTTGTCCCGCAGCGCCTGCACCAGCTTGGGCGCAAGGGTCTTGTGCCCCGCCGCCTGCGACGAGATGCCGATGACATGCACGTCATTGTCCACCGCGTCCTGCGCCGCCTCTTCGGGGGTCTGGAACAAGGGCCCGACGTCCACATCGAATCCGATATCGGCAAACGCGGTGGCGATCACCTTTGCGCCGCGGTCGTGGCCGTCCTGCCCGATCTTGACCACCAACATGCGCGGGCGGCGCCCTTCTTCCTCGGCAAAGGCTTCCACATCCTTCTGGATCGCGGCGAATCCGGCGTCGCCTTCATAGGCGGCCCCGTATACCCCGGCGAGGGTTTTGACCTCGGCGCGGTGACGTCCGAATATCTTTTCCATGGCGTCGCTGATCTCTCCAACGGTGGCGCGGGCACGGGCTGCGGTGATGGCGGCCTCCAGCAGGTTGCCGCCTGAGGCCGCCCGCTGGGTCAATTCGGTCAGCGCGGCTTGGGTGGCACCCTCATCTCGGGCGGCGCGGGTGGCCTGCAGGCGGGCAATCTGGGACTGGCGGACCGCCTGATTGTCGATGTCCAGAATTTCAATCGGATCCTGCGTCGCAAGTTTGTATTTGTTGACGCCGACGACCACTTCGTCGCCCCGATCAATCGCCGCTTGACGACGGGCGGCGGATTCCTCGATCCGCAGTTTGGGCATGCCGGTCGCGACAGCCTTCGTCATGCCCCCCATCGCCTCGACCTCCTCCATCAACGCCCATGCCTTTTCGGCCAGCTCCGAGGTCAGCGATTCGACATAGTAGGAACCCGCCAAGGGATCGACGACATGGGTGATCCCGGTTTCTTCCTGCAAGATCAACTGGGTGTTGCGCGCGATCCGGGCTGAAAATTCGGTGGGCAGCGCCATCGCTTCGTCCAGCGCGTTGGTGTGCAGGCTTTGCGTGCCGCCCAGAACCGCCGACATCGCCTCATAGGCGGTGCGGATCACGTTGTTGTAGGGGTCTTGTTCGCGCAGCGACACGCCCGAGGTCTGGCAATGGGTGCGCAGCATCAGGGATCCGGTTTTTTGCGGGGCAAATTCTGACATGACACGGTGCCACAACTGCCGCGCCGCGCGAAGTTTCGCCGCCTCCATGAAGAAATTCATCCCGATGGCGAAAAAGAACGACAACCGCCCGGCAAAATCATCGACATTCATGCCGCGCGCAAGCGCCGCGCGCACATATTCCCGCCCGTCCGCCAAGGTAAAGGCCAGTTCTTGTACCAAATTCGCCCCGGCCTCTTGCATGTGATAGCCCGAGATCGAGATAGAGTTGAACTTTGGCATATGGGCGCAGGTGTATTCGATGATATCCGCGATGATCCGCATCGAAGGTGCGGGCGGATAGATATACGTGTTGCGCACCATGAACTCTTTCAGGATGTCGTTCTGGATCGTGCCCGACAGCGCCGACTGATCGACACCTTGTTCCTGCGCCGCAACGATGAAACTGGCGAGGATCGGGATCACCGCGCCGTTCATCGTCATCGACACACTGACCTTGTCCAAGGGGATGCCGTCGAACAGAATCTTCATATCCTCAACCGAATCAATCGCCACCCCGGCCTTGCCAACGTCGCCTTCGACCCTTGGGTGATCGGAATCGTAGCCGCGGTGCGTTGCCAGATCGAAAGCAACCGACACGCCTTGCTGCCCCGCCGCTAGCGCGCGCCGGTAAAACGCGTTGGACTCTTCGGCGGTGGAAAAGCCGGCATATTGACGGATCGTCCAGGGCCGTCCGGCATACATCGTGGCCTTTACCCCACGGGTAAAGGGGGCCAATCCCGGCATTTCGCCCATCTGAGGCAGGTCGGCCACGTCCGCCGCCGTATAGACCGGCTTGATTTCAATGCCCTCCAGCGTCGGGCGGGTCAGGCCGTCCAGCGACCCGGCCTTCAATTCCGACATGGCCAAAGCTGCCCAAGCTGCGCGTTTGTCTGTCATCTTTCCCTCTCACCGCCGGGGGCCCACCCGGTCTGCTTGGATTTGACACGCCGCCACCCTATATTCAGGGCATGAACATGATGGTAAACCTGATCTTCGTGGCCCTGCTGGGGCTGACTTCTGTAATGGCGCGGGCCCAAGAGGCGCCGCTGGTTCCGGTTCCGGCCAGCGAGGTGGTGCTGGCCGATCTTTTGTATCAAAAGCGCATCGTCGCCATTTTCGCAGACAATCCGCAGGATCCGAATTTTCTGCGGCAGTTGGCGCTGGTGTCGGTCAACACCGGCGATCTGTCTGACCGCGACGTGATCCTGATCTTCGACACCACTCTTGATCCGGTGTCAGAGCTGCGCAAAAAGCTGCGGCCGCGCGGGTTTTCGCTGGTGATCCTAGACAAGGATGGCACGATCGCCCTGCGCAAGCCGCTGCCTTGGGACACGCGGGAAATCAGCCGCGTCATCGACAAATTCCCGTCGCGCCGGGACGAGGTGTTGCTGGAAAACGCCGCGCGGTAGGTCATTCGAACTCCATGATGATGTCGTCCACCTTCAGACTGCTGCCCGCCGCCGCAAGGATCTTGCGCACCACGCCGCTGCGTTCGGCTTTCAGGATATTCTCCATCTTCATCGCCTCGACCGTCGCAAGGGTTTGCCCTTCCTGAACTGCATCGCCCTCGGCCACCATGATTTTGGCGACCAGACCCGGCATTGGGCACAGCAGAAATTTTGATGTGTCCGGCGGCAGTTTGGCGATCATCAGCGCCGACAGCTCTTTTTGGCGCGGAGTCTGAACCAAAACTTTCAGATCCGCCCCGCGCAGCCGCATCCGAAACCCCATCGGGATCTTGCCGATCTTGATCACCACCGGCTCACCATTGACCTGCAACCGCGCCAGCATCTGCCCCGGCGTCCAGTCTGAAGTGACCCGCAGCGACCCGCCATCCGCAAACCGGATGGTCGATCCTTCGGGATCGGCAAACACCGTGACCGCCAGTGCCTGCCCTTGCAGACTGACCACCCAATCATCGCCCACGCGGCGGGTGTGGTTGTTCAGCGTGCCGCTGATCTTTGTGCGCCGTATCTCTGCGACCCGGTGCATGGCCGCGGCCGAGGCTGCCACCTGACGCAGGATTTCATCCGACAAAACAGCGCCTTGAAAGCCATCGGGATATTCTTCCGCAATAAAGGCGGTGGTGATGTTTCCGGATTGAAAACGCGGGTGATCCATGACGGCCCCGACGAAGGGCAGGTTGTGGCCGATGCCCTCAACCTCAAACGTGTCCAAAGCCAGCCGCATTTCGGTGATCGCTTGGGCGCGGGTCGGGGCCCATGTGCAGAGTTTGGCGATCATCGGATCGTAAAACATCGAAATTTCGCCACCCTCAAACACGCCGGTGTCGTTGCGCACGATGCCGCCGCTTGCGGTCGGCCCTTCGACCGGCGGGCGGTAGCGGGTCAGACGCCCGATCGAGGGCAGAAACCCGCGATAGGGATCCTCGGCATAACGCCGGCTTTCCATCGCCCAGCCGTTGATCTTCAGATCGCTTTGCGCAAAGGGCAGTTTTTCGCCGTAGGCCACGCGGATCATCTGTTCCACCAGATCCACCCCAGTGATCAATTCGGTCACCGGATGTTCGACTTGAAGGCGGGTGTTCATTTCCAGAAAGTAGAATTTCCGCGCGCCGTCCACGATAAATTCAACCGTGCCCGTACTGGTATAGCCCACCGCTTGCGCCAGCGCGCAGGCCTGGTCGCCCATCGCTTTGCGGGTCGCCTCGTCCAGAAAGGGCGAAGGGGCCTCTTCAATTACCTTCTGATTTCGCCGCTGGATCGAACATTCGCGTTCATGCAGGTAAACACAATTGCCATGGGCGTCGGCCAGAACCTGAATCTCGATATGGCGCGGCTGGGTGACGAATTTTTCGATGAAAATCCGGTCATCCCCAAAGCTGGCCGCCGCTTCGTTTTTGGAGGATTGAAAGCCTTCGCGCGCTTCCTCATCGGTCGCGGCGATGCGCATCCCTTTGCCACCGCCACCTGCCGAAGCCTTGATCATCACCGGATAGCCGATCTGATTGGCAATTTTCACCGCCTCGTCAGCATCGGCAATCAGCCCCATATGCCCCGGCACCGTCGAAACCCCGGCGCTTTGGGCAATTTTCTTCGAGGTGATCTTGTCCCCCATCTTTTCGATCGCTGAACTTGGCGGACCGATGAACACCACGCCCGCCGCCTCAAGCGCGGCGGCGAACAACCGGTTTTCTGACAGGAATCCATAGCCCGGATGCACCGCCTCGGCCCCGGTTTCCCGAACCGCCGCCATGATCTTGTCGATCACGATATAGGACTGGGCGGCGGGCGAGGCGCCGATATGCACCGCCTCATCCGCCATCTTGACGTGCAGCGCGTTGCGATCGGCATCGGAATAGACCGCCACCGTCGCGATCCCCATCCTGCGCGCGGTCTTGATGACGCGGCAGGCAATTTCGCCCCGGTTGGCAATCAGGATCTTTTTGAACACGGGCGGTCTCCTACAGGACGGCGGCAGAATGCAAAACGGCCACCCGGGGAATGCCCCGGATGGCCGTTCGGTAGATCGCGCCGCGCGAAGCGGCGAAAGTCTTACTGGCAGATGTTGGTGACTTCGTCACAGATGGCGCCAGCGGCTCCGCCCGCGATTGCACCGGTAAGCACGTCGCCGTTGGTGGCCGCGGCAAGTGCCGCGCCGGTCGCGGCACCGACCAAAGCGCGCTCGCTGTCATTGGCCAGACAAGCGGTAAGCGAGGTGGAAATAAGGGCGAGAAGAACAAGTTTACGCATGTGAGACTGCCTCGTATCAGGGTTGTTATTGGTGGCAAGTTTAGCGAATTTTGACCCCGCCGAAAGCGGAAAACGCCCAAGCGCCCAGCAACAGCGGGGCTTTGCCGATGGCCGGATCCCGGAAGCGCGAAAAAATGCCCGGTCCAACGCGGACCGGGCAGAAGGGTAAGGGAAGGGTAACAGTCCTGACAGGGACGGGCCGGGTAGGCCGTGTCGGCTATCATGGCGCCAGCATCTCGCAACTGGACCACGCGCGCAAATGACAAAATCTTGGCTTTTGCGCGATCGGCTAAAACCTGCCCGAGGGACTGGTTTGGCTGCGGAAAGCTGCCGGTCATTCCTCGTCATCCTCGGGCCAGTCGTCCATGACGACCGGGTCGGCGTCGGGAGCAAAAACTTCGGGGAAAGCGGCCATGGCGCGGCGCAGGTCGAGTTTGAGCAGCGCATCATAGGATGACGGATCGAAGGGATCTTCGGCTGGCACAACCTCGCGTCCAAAGACCCAAGACAGGCGGCCCGCGTCCAGATTGCCGCGTTCAAACGGTTCTTCGCCAAAACAGGCCCAGATCGCGGCGATAAAGCCCGCGTCGGCCTTGCGATCGGTGGATTTGCGGTCACGAAACCGCTCACGCTTGGTCAGCTTTGTGGCACCGTCTTTTTTGTTCTCGCGTCGGATGGTGAACTGGAAATCCGTTCCAGCCAGCCGCGACGGGAAGCCCCGGTGCTTGATCATCGCGCACCCCCTTCGGGGCGCAAATCTGGGACAGGGCGACGGGGGAGGATGCCACCGCCCTGCCCAAGGGTACTACTTGTATTTGCCGGTATAAGTCGGCTCGACCGAGATGGTCGGCTCGTTGACATAGACGACCTCATCGACTTTCGGGGTGCAAGCGGCCGCGAAAAGGACAAGGTACAGCGCCAAAGTGGCGCGAACGGTGTTTGACATCTTCTGCTCCATTGTTCGCCAAGGGTCGCAACGGCTGCCTCTGCCGCATCACGCCCCCGGTTCATTTTTACAGCCGCTTGGGATCGGCCTTGGGTCAGATTAGTCGAAATTGGGTCGAAAAGACATGTTGTCATGGCCATATGGCCCCCGTGTGGCAGGGTTGCATCAGAACGGGACCAGTCTGAAGGACGTCCCGCAAGATGTTGTGGATACATCAAAAAACCTCCCAGATGCAGGCCCCATTTTCAAGGCGGTACGCCTCAAAAAACTGGGTAGCGTCGGGGTCGCTGGCCCCGAAGGCCACCACGCGGTCCGACAGAGAGATGATGATCTGCGTCGGCGCCATGACCGAACCAGTGACCTTGGGCAATGCAAAGTCCTGGCACAGATGCGCCATATCCGCGATGGCAAGGTCGAAGCTGATGGTGCCGCCGTCCTTCGCGATGGCCGGGGCCAGAAAGCGAAAGCGCGTTACCAATCCGTTCGGCCCCGGCTCGTTCCAGATCACGTCCAGCAAGGTTATCTCCTGGCCCGAAGGCACGCTGATGGCGACGCCGTCGCCCAGTTCGATTACCGGGCCACTGGCCTGAACATTGATCACATCCGACATCATCCCCCCCGATTACAGAGGGATATTGTCGTGCTTTTTCCATGGGTTTGCCAGCTTCTTCCCCCGCAAGCTGGCAAAAGCCCGCGCCACGCGGCGACGGGTGGAATGCGGGGTGATCACCTCGTCGATGAACCCCTTTTCGGCGGCCACAAAGGGATTGGCGAAACGGTCCTCGTATTCCTTGGTCAGGCGCGCAATTTCAACTGGTGACTTGCCGCGATGAATGATCTCCACCGCACCCTTGGCCCCCATCACTGCGATTTCCGCCGTGGGCCAGGCATAGTTGAAATCCCCCCGCAGATGTTTTGACGCCATCACATCATAGGCCCCACCGTAAGCCTTGCGGGTAATGACTGTCACCTTCGGCACCGTCGCCTCGCCATAGGCAAACAGCAGTTTGGCGCCGTGTTTGATAATGCCGCCAAGCTCTTGCGCGACGCCGGGCAGAAAGCCCGGCACATCGACCAGTGTCAGAATCGGAATTTCAAAGGCATCGCAGAACCGCACGAACCGTGCCGCCTTGCGCGAGGCGTCGATGTCCAGACAGCCGGCCAGAACCATGGGCTGATTGGCCACCACGCCCGTGGTCTGCCCTTCGATCCGCACGAAGCCCGTGATCACATTGGCGGCAAAGTCGCGCTGAATTTCAAAGAAATCGCCCTCATCCGCCAGTTTGGTGATCAGCTCTTTCATATCATAGGGCTGGTTCGGATTGTCCGGGCTCAAAGTGTCCAGGCTCGGCTCTTGCCGGGCGGGATCGTCAAAGAACGGCCGCAGCGGGGCCTTGTCGCGGTTGTTCAATGGCAGAAAATCCACCAGACGCCGAATTTCGGCCAGCGCCTCCACATCGTTTTCAAAGGCGCCGTCGGCCACGCTGGACTTTTTGGTATGGGTCAACGCGCCGCCCAATTGTTCCGCTGTCACCACCTCATTTGTGACGGTTTTGACCACTTCCGGACCGGTCACGAACATGAAAGAGCTGTCTTTGACCATGAAAATAAAGTCAGTCATGGCAGGCGAATATACCGCCCCCCCCGCACAAGGCCCCATGATCACCGAGATCTGCGGCACTACGCCAGAGGCCATGATGTTGCGTTGAAATACCTCGGCATAGCCCGCCAATGACGCCACACCCTCTTGAATCCGCGCGCCGCCCGAATCGTTCAGTCCGATCACCGGCGCGCCATTTTGCATCGCCATGTCCATGATCTTGCATATCTTTTTTGCATGGGTTTCCGACAATGACCCACCAAACACGGTGAAGTCCTGACTGTAAACATAGACCATGCGACCGTTGATCGTGCCCCAACCGGTCACAACGCCGTCACCCGGCGGGCGATCAGCCTCCATGCCGAAATCGGTGCAGCGATGCGCCACAAACATGTCGAACTCTTCAAACGATCCTTCGTCCAGCAGCAGATCCAGCCGTTCGCGCGCCGTCAGCTTGCCCTTGGCGTGCTGCGCCGCAATCCGCGCCGCGCCGCCACCCAGCCGGGCCACTTCGCGCCGCGTTTCCAATTCTGCCAGAATATCCATCGCGCCAAGCTCCAAAGGTCATCTGACACTATCTGCGGCGCAGCCTCGGGCAAAGGGGAATTCGGAAAATTTGCAAAATGTTGTCGAGGCTATTATTGCAAACTGCAAAATTGTTAACTTTAGGTACAACGAACCAACCAAGTCAGCGACATAACGGCTGCAAAACTTTGCCGACCAGATCAAAGCCGGCTCTCATTGCCCTTGCCCGGTGCCTAAACCCTTTGTCCACAAGATTGCCCAAAAATTAGCCGAGATTCGTGAGGTTTCCCTCCCTGCACAAAGGCGGCCAAAGATCTGGACTCTGCCCCCCGCCGGGCGTAGCCCTGCGCCATGAGCACCCCAAATTCCCGCTTTCTGAACCGCGCCTCGCCGCCCAAGATCGTCACCCTGATCCTGATGGCCGGCCTGTCGGCCCTGACAATGAACATTTTTTTGCCCTCGCTGCCCGCAATGGCCGCCTGGTTCGACGTGCCCTATGCGCTCATGCAATTGTCCGTTGCACTGTACCTTTTGTTGTCCGCAGCCCTGCAAATCCTGATCGGCCCGCTGTCAGATCGTTACGGTCGGCGGCCCGTTCTGCTGGTTTCGTTTTCGGTGTTCCTGCTGGCCACGATCGGCACCCTTCTGGCCCCAAATGCCACGGTTTTTCTGATTTTCCGGATGCTGCAAGCGGTGATTGCCGCCGGGATGGTCTTAAGCCGCGCCATCGTGCGGGATGTGACGGATGATCCGGGCCAAGCCGCCTCGATGATCGGCTATGTGACGATGGGGATGACTCTGGTGCCGATGATCGGGCCGGTGATCGGCGGGTACTTGGATGAATACATCGGCTGGCAGGCGAATTTTGGTCTGCTTCTTGGGATGGGCGTTGTGGTTCTGGCCCTAATCTATGCCGATCTGGGCGAGACGGCGAAACCGTCAACCCGGGGTATTTTCCAGCAATTTCAGAAGTATCCCGAACTTCTGACCTCGTGGAGCTTTTGGGGCTACTGTCTTTGCGCAGGCTTCGCATCGGGGTGTTTCTTT
>JANNBI010000107.1:0-7802 GCA_031385345.1 Paracoccaceae bacterium
TCCGGCTGGCAGGAATCCCAGCAGGCTAAGCGCCGCTATGGCCAGCGTTGCCATGGCTGAAAAGCTGACAAGGATCAGATCTTGCCTTGGGCCGTGGTAAAAGATCGGGACGCCAAAACGCCCGGCCAGCAGACCGACCCAAAACAAGGACACCAGAAAGGCGCTTTCCGCCGCAGGATAGGCAAAGACCGAAACGAAATACTCCGCCAGCCAGTTCGACACCCCGATCTCGACCCCGACATAGAAAAACAAGGCCAGAAAAGACAGCCAAAAGGCCGGATGCGCGCGCAACCGGGTCGGCGTGGCGCTGACCGCCGCCTCGGGGTCGGCTTGCGAAAACGCCATCGGCACCAGCAGCATCACCACGCCAAGCCCCGCAAAGACCGCCGCCATGCCGTGATAAACCGAAATCCAGTCCAGCCCCGCCGCCAGCACCAACCCCAGCGCCACCGGCCCCAGTATAGCCCCAACCGCAAAGGCCCCGTGCATCAGGTTCATCGGACGGCCGGTCTTGGCGGTGTCCAGCCGCAGGGTGGACCAGTTCACCGTGATCTCGACAAAACCCTGCCCGATCCCGATCAGCGCGCTAAGCAGGATGTTGGTCAGGGGATCCGGGGTCGAGGCGAAGAACAGCAACCCCGTGGCGGCAATGAACAGGCCCAACACGATGGTGCGTTTGGGGCCCCAATGCTTGATCAGGCTGCCCCCGGCGAAGGTAAAGGTGAAATAGGCAATGGCATTGGCGGCCAACACCAGTCCGGCGACAAGATAGCTCCACCCGAAGGTGGCGAGGATCTTTGGCAGGGCCGCGCCGATGATCGTCATCGAGGTGCCGAAAATGGTAAAGATGCCGAACAGCACCAGAAAGATCAGGCGATAGCGGGGTTCGATCAAAGGCATTTTGGTCCTGTTGGGGTTGGGGGCGGTCAGATGCCGCCCCGGACATGCGGGCGCACGTCGGTCAGATAAAAGTCTTTCAGCGCCTTGTGCAGATCGGCACCCAAGGGCGGCAGGTCCGACGCGCGGATATTTTGCGTCAACTGCGCGGGTTTGGTGACGCCCGCAATCACGCTGGACACCGCCGGATGATCCAAGATCCAGCGCAGCGCCAGATCGGCCAGCGTCCAGCCTTCGGGCAGATGCGCCATCAACGCCTGCGCCAGGTCGACACCTGTGTCATAAGGCAGGCCAGAAAATGTCTCGCCGACGAAAAACGCCTGACCGTCGCGGTTGTACAGCCGGTGGTCCTGCGAAGAAAACGCCGTCTGCCGCGTCATCTTGCCCGACAAAAGACCCGAGGCGAGCGGCAACCGCACAATGATCCCCACACCCTGCGCCTGAGCCTGCGGCAAAAGACTGTCCACCGCATCCTGCCGGAACAGGTTGAAAATGGTCTGCAAACTGGCGCAACCCGGCGCGCGCAGGGCCAGTTGGCCCTGTTCCACCGTCTCGACGCTGGCCCCCCAATGGCCGATCAGGCCTTCGGCCCGCAGATCATCCAGCCAGGTGAAAATCTCACCGTCGCGCAAGACATCGATCGGGATGCAGTGCAGTTGCGCCAGATCAATCTGCGCCACACCCAACCGCTTGGCCGACCCTTGCAGACTGTCGCGCACTCGGTCGCGGGTATAGGCGCGCATGCCGTCAAACTGCGGTCCGCGGCCCAGTTTGGTGGCCAGAACGACGCCCGCCTTGTCGGCAAAGCCGCCGACGCGGCGTTCGGACAGGCCGCCGCCATACACATCCGCCGTGTCCCAAAAATTCACGCCCTGCGCCCGCGCAGTGGCCAGGATCTCGGTCGCGACCGTCTCGGACACCTCTCCGAAATCACCGCCAAGCTGCCACAGGCCCAGACCAATCTCACTGACCGCCAGCCCGGTTTTTCCCAAATTGCGCAGCTTCATCGGCCTGTTTCCTTGTCCCGGTTTTCGCGCGCCATCTCGGCTTTAGGTCCGGGCGAAGTCAACCCGCGAAGCGATGCTCTCGGCCCTGTTGCGGGGTGATGCCGATCTCGTCTCCGGGTGACAAAGCCACCTCGCCGCCGGTGCGAACCGAGATGTCGCCCAGACCCGGCACCACCGCATAGATCATCGCATCCGGGCCCAGCCGTTCGATATAGCGCACCGTGCCGCGCCATTTGCCGCCGCTTGGTTCCAGCGTCAGATGTTCGGGTCGGATGCCATAGGTGGCACAGCCTTCGGCCTTGGCCACGGCACCGGTGTACAGGTTCATGCGTGGGCTGCCGATGAAGCCCGCGACAAAGGGCGTGGCGGGATTGCGGTACAGATCCATCGGGCTGCCGACCTGTTCGATCTTTCCGGCGTTCAGCACGACGATTTTATGGGCCATGGTCATCGCCTCTACCTGATCATGGGTCACATAGATCATCGTGGCGCCCAGACTGGCGTGCAGTTCGGTCAATTCCAGCCGCATCTGCGCCCGAAGCGACGCGTCAAGGTTCGACAAAGGCTCGTCAAACAGGAACACCGCCGGATCGCGCACGATGGCGCGGCCAATGGCAACGCGCTGGCGCTGACCGCCCGACAGGGCCTTGGGCTTGCGGTCCAAAAGCGGCGTCAGTTGCAGCAAATCAGCGGCGTGACCCACTTTGGCCGCGATCTGGGCCTTTGGCATTTTCGCCAGCGACAGGCCAAAGCCGATGTTATCGCGCACCGTCATGTGCGGGTACAGCGCGTAGGACTGAAACACCATCGCGATGCCACGCGCCGACGGGTCAGCCCAGGTCACATCCTTGCCGCCAATGGTGATCTGGCCGTCGGTCACATCCTCCAGCCCGGCGATCATCCGCAGCAGGGTCGATTTTCCGCAGCCCGATGGCCCGACGAAAACGCAGAACTCACCAGCGGCCACGGTCAGATCGACGCCTTTGATGATCTGCAAGGCCCCAAAGGATTTGGTCACGCCTGAAAGTGTCAATCCTGACATGATTTATCCTTTTACCCCGCCGGAGGTCATGCCCGCGACGATCTGGCGATTGAAGAAAACAAAGACGAGCAGCGGCGCGATGGTGACCAGAAGAATGTTCATGAACAACAGGTTGTACTGGCTTTGGAACTGGGTCTGAAAGTTGAACAGGGTCAGTTGAACCGTCACGTTTTCCTTGCCGGGCAGATAGTACAGCGGGTTGGTGAAATCGTTGAAGATCGCGATGGATTGCACGACGATCAGGGTCACGGTCACGGGTTTCAACAGGGGCAGAATGACCCGAAAGAAGATCGCCCAAGGCCGCGCACCGTCAATGATCGCCGCCTCGTCCAGATCCTTCGGGATGGTGCCGATAAAGCTGCGGAACAGCAGCACCGAAAAGGCCAGACCGTAGGCGACCTGTATCAGGATCATGCCGTGGATGGTCTTGAACAGGCCCAACCCCTGCAACACCCAGATCGTCGGCACCACGGCGGGCGGCACAATCAGACCGACCAGCACCAGACCGTAGATCACCTTGTTCCAGCCCGAGGGGCGGCGTTGCAGGATATAGCCGACCATCGCGCCGAAAATGATCAACAGCGTGACCGCCCCGACCGTGATGATGGTCGAGTTGAAATAGGCAAGCAAAAGCATATAGTTGCGGGCCTTGATCACCTCTGTCAGGTTGGCCCAGAACTGCCATTCGGACGGCAGGGAAAACAAAAGCCGCGAGGCTTCCTTTTTGGTCTTCATCGCCATCAGGAAGATGTACACAAAGGGCGTGATGAAAATCACCGTGGCCACAGCGGTTGCGATCAACCCGCTTCTGCGTTGACGGGGGGTCATAGGTCCACCTCGCGGCGATTGAACCAATAGGTCATGGGCAGGATGATAAGGGCGATCAGCAGGAACAAGATCACGTTGCCCGCCGTTGCCAGCCCGTAAAATCCGGCCTGATATTGCTTGTAGATGACACTTGCCAGAACGTCCGACGAAAACCCCGGCCCGCCGCGCGTGGTGGCCCAGATGATGTCAAAGCTGCGCAGACCGCCGATCAGGGACAGGGTGATAACCGTCACCGTTGCGGGGCGCACAAGCGGCACGGTGATGCGCCAGAACTGCTGCGTGCTGGTGGCGCCGTCGATGCGCGACGCCTCGTAAAAGTCGGGCGAGATGGCGGCAAGTCCGGCGATATAGATCAGCGTCGCCAGACCGACACCCTTCCACAGATCGATGAAGGCCACCGAATACAGCGCAAGGCCCGGGTCAGACAGCCAACTTGGCCCGTCGATGCCGATCAGGGCGAGGGCAAGGTTGATCACGCCCTTGGTCGGGTGCATCAGCGCCTGAAATGTGATGCCGATCCCGATGGTCGATACCAGAACCGGGAAGAACACGACCGACCGCAGGAACCCTTGCCACAGGATGCCCGAGGTCAACAAGACCGCCAGCAACAGCCCCAGAACCGATTTGGTTGCCGAAGTGACAAAGGCGTGGATCAGCGTGTTGACCAGCCCCTGCACCAGAAACGGCTCTTTGAAGAACTGCCGGTAATTGTCCCATCCGATGAAATGCGCATTGATCAGATCCCAGCGGGTCAGGGAAAACCACAGGCTGGCGATTGTCGGCACCAAAAACAGGGTCACAAAGACCACCGCGGCAGGCAGCACGAACCAGTAGGGATAAGGAGAGGGGCGTCTGGCCTGCATGATTGATCCTGCCACGAAGAATGTCCCGCCCCTTTTACGGGACGGGACAAGCGCTGCCTTTAGTCTTACCAGTTCGGCAGGCCAAGCTGTTTGGCTTGCTTTTCAACGTCCTGGTCGTACAAAGCAGCGGCTTCGGCGGCAGGGCGGATGCCCGAGCCTACCTCGACCGTGATCTGTTCCAGCGCCGGGCCTTTGATCGGTGACAGGAACTCCAGCGCCGGGGCGGTCATGCCTTCGGTCTGGAAATAGGGCAGCATGTCCGACACGGCGGGCGGCACATCAGCGGGCAGCGCGCAATCCTTGATCAGGTAGGGACCGGTGGCGCCATTGGCACCAATCATCAGATTGCAGCCTTCAACCGATGCGACGAAGGACAGAAAATCCTTGGCAACTTCCGCATTGGCCGAGGCGGCAGGAATGTACAGCGCCGCAGGCATCCAGACTGTCAGACCGTTCTTGGCAGCATCCGGGCCAGGCTGGGCGAAGAAGCCGACATCGTTCAGATTTTCAGGGTAGTTCTGTTTGATGTTGCCCAGCGCGAAGGTCAGCATCGGATAATGCGCCGCCTCGCCCGTAGCAACCATGCGCACGCCGTCGTCAAACTTGGCAACGCCGAAATCTTCGTTCAGATAGCCCGCCTTGAACGTGTCCTCCAGATACTGAAATCCCGCCGTGGCCGCGACCGAGGTGGCATATTTGGCCTTGTTCGCGGTGTAGTCGGCGGCGAAATTCGGCTCGGCCGCCTGAACGTTGAAAAAGTCGCTTAGAACGAACAACTGGCTGGTCCAGGTATCGCCATAGGTCTGCGCCACGGCCACCTTGCCGGCCGCCTTGATCTTTTCGTTGTTGGCCATGAATTCAGCCCAGGTTTTCGGCACAGACAGACCAAGCTCGGCGTAGATCACCTTGTTGTAATAGATGCCGCCGCCCATCGCCGCGCCAAAAGGCACGCCGCGCACGGTGCCATCGGTGGCCGTCACAACAGGTTTGAAGCTGTCGATCACGTTGGCCTGCCCGGCAATGTCGGACAGGTCAGCCAGTTGTTCAGTCGGGTTCAGCGCTTGAAACAACGAGCCAGAGTTGTATTGCAGGATATCGCCCGCCTCGCCCGTGGCCAGCCGGGTTTTCACCAGATTGTCACCATCGGCGCCGCCGGGACGGTTTTCAATCTCGAAGGTCACATCGGGATGCAGCGTGGTATAGGCTGCGGTCAGGGCATCCATGGCGGCGATGGTTTCGGCATTGCCGTCCAGCAACACGCTTAGCGTGGTGTCTGCATGGGCCAGCCCGGCAATCAGCGCCAGCGTGCTGGCGGTCGTCAAGATACGCATGGTCTTCATTCTGTCCTCCTCCGTGGACGTTTCGTTTGGGCGGGGTGTGGCCCGCCGTCGTAAATTCAGGCTTGGTCGAAACTGATCACATGCGGACCCGCCCCAAGGATCACGCGGTCCCCGGGCGCGGCATCATTCACCCGCACATTTTTGCGCCCGGCCAGAACGAACTGGCCGCTGCAACCTTCGGGCAGACTGACCGCATAGGTCACGCGGGTGCCAGACAGGCTCCATTCTGCCGAAATCGGGCCTTTGGGGCTGTCGTGGCTGACTTTGACAAAACCCAGATCGGCAATAATCACCGGATCAAGGATCAACCCGGCAAAGCCCGGCTTGGCCGGATCGGGCCGCAGACCGGCCACGCTTTCAAACAGCCACTGACACACTGCGCCATAAGCATAGTGGTTGTAGCTGTTCATATCGGGGTCATAGATCTTGCCATCGGGGCCAAGGGCATCCCACCGCTCCCATATGGTCGTGGCCCCCTGATTGACCTGATACAGCCAGCCCGGCACCTTTTCGTTCAGGAACACCTTGGCTGCCAGATCATGCATCCCCAACCGGCTAAGTGCGGGCAGAAGATCGGGCGTGCCGATGAACCCGGTGCCGATCAGGTAATCGGCATCCTCGACCACGCGGCGGAACTGGGCCTTGGCGGCGTCAATATGCTGCGGCGGGACAAGGCCATGCAGAAACGCGATGGCATAGGACGTCTGATCATTATGCGCCAACCGGCCCGAGGCGGTGACGAATTCATGCGCAAAGGCCGCCTTGATCTGATCAGCCCGCCCCGCCATGCGCTGCGCCAGCGCCGCATCACCCAAAATCCCGGCAATCCGCGCCGTCAGATCGGTCGAGATGTAGTGATACATCGTCGCCGCACAATCATCGCCCACGGTCGGGCGCGGCTTGCGGTTGTCGCCCACCGGCTGCAACCAATCGCCAAAGGTAAAGCCCTTTTGCCCCCACAGCGAATGCGGATAAATCACCGGACCGTCCGAAATGCTCCACAGATAATCCAGCCAACGGACCATTGCTGGCAGGCATTCGGACAGAACCTCGGTGTCGCCGTAGTGCAGGTACAACTGCCAGGGAATGATGACGATCGCATCGCCCCAGCCGGTTGACCCCGCCCAGGTGCCGCGCCCCGGCACTTCATGCAGGCGCGTCGGGTCGGGCGAGAAATGCGGGATGCCGCCATCCTCGCGCTGGTCAGCCATCACGTCGCGTAGGAACTTGCGCAGCATCGCCTCGCTGTCGGCCAGCCAGCAGGCCGTCCCGGCAAAGACCTGCGCATCGCCGGTCCAGCCCAGCCGCTCATCCCGTTGCGGGCAGTCGGTCTGCACCTCGATAAAGTTGGACCTTTGCGACCAGACGGTGTTTTCGACCAGCCGGTTCACCAGCTTGTGCCCGCTTTCAAAGGTCGCGGTCTGAACCGGCAAAGATGTGACCGGGATCGACGCAATGGCCGTGATCTTGGCCTTGCCTGTCAGCGTGACGCGGGCATAGCGATAGCCCATGAAGGTGAAATGCGGCGCAAAGGTTTCCGGCGCGCCACCTTTCAACACATAATCCACCGCCGCGCGGGCCGACCGGTAGTTGCGGTTGTCCCAAGCCTTCTTTGGCCCCAACTGCTCGGAATGTTCCACCAGAACGGTGTCCCCGGCCTCGCCCTCAACGGTGAAACGCACATAGGCGCCGCAGTTCTGCGCGAAATCATAGATCATGCGGCCCTGATCATCGGCCCAGTGATCGACCACCGGCAGCGGGGCCATTTCGACCACGGGATCAACTTCATGCGGGACAAACTGCGCCGGGTTCATCGGCTGCACGG
>JANNBI010000315.1:0-3564 GCA_031385345.1 Paracoccaceae bacterium
CAGCGCCAGATCGGCCAGCGCGTCGCGCGAATGGGCGTCCAGTGTGCTTGACCCGCCTTCAAACCGAAATGTCAGCGACAGTCTCGCCCGCCCGTCCATCAGCGCCGTCAAGCGTTTCAGATCCTCCAGCCCGATTTCCGCGCCCGCGCCGTTGATCGCATTGATCAGCCGCAACCCGTCCGCCGTCAGCGGCTGCGCGGTGACGGCCCGGTCAACATAGCCCGCCTGCGCAATCGCGGCTTCGGCGGGCGGGGTTGACAGAAAGTCCAGAAACTCGCGCAGGACCAGCCCGACATGGCGGCGCGGAATCTGGAAAAACAGCGGCATCGACAGCGGGTAATCCTCGGACTTCACCGCCATCGCGTCGGGCAACAGCGGAAAGCCGCAACTGTCGCGCAGGGCCAGAATCTGTGCCGGGTCGGCCCCGGTGCGCCCCGTCACCGCCAGCGCCCAAGGGTCGCGCGCCACGGCCTGTGCCAGCGTTTCCATATCGGCATGGCGCAGGCTGGCCGCCACATCGCGCCCCAACCGCGCCGCCAGCGCCCGTTCCAGATCGCTGTCCGCCTCTAGCCCGTGCAGCACAAGGGGCCGGTCCGGCCCGCCGATCTGCGCCCAGTTGTCCACCTCGCCGGACAGGGCGCGCGCCAGATCGGTGGTGGTGACAAAGGGTGTTGGATTGCCCGGCGCCATGATCGGCACCAGCGCATCCAGCGCCACTTCGCGCGTGCCAAGGCCCGGTTCTTTGGCCGCGCCCAGCATCAGATCAGCCCGGCCAGTGGTCAGCGCCTCGCGCGCCGCAGCCCCGGTCATCGGGGTAAAACTGATGTCAGCCAAGGTGTTGCGGGTGGCGGGGTCGATCAACAGCGTCGGATTGCCCGGCTGAATTTCCAGCCCCCGGCTATCGGCAAAGGCCGCCAACAGCCCCGGCAACAGCGCCGCACCCGCCCGCCCTTCGCCCACGATATGGATGATCGCCTTGGGGGCCAGAAGATCGGGGCAGGCCGGTCCGTCGCAGATCACCCCCTCGGCATCCACCGTCAGCAGGCCAAAGCTGGTATCGATCCGGTAAAACGCGCCGTCAAATCCCTGCAATGTGCCAGACAGCGACAGGCTGCCATCACGTGCGGTCAGCGACACATCCTGTGCCAGCCCGATGCCGCCCGAAAAAGACAGGAGCGCGACGATCCCCGCCGCGCGCCACCATGTCACCCGCATTTTGTTCCGCCAAATCCAACTCAGTTGGCGGCGAGTGTCATGTCCTGCGCAAGATTATTCAACACCAGAAAGTCGCCGATCGCGGCACAATCGGGCATGGCCAACGTCAGATCGGTCACCAGAACCTCGCCAGCCGTTGCCATCAGGGTTTCCCCCAAAAGTTCACGTCCGCAGGTCTTGGCCGTCACTGCCGATTCGACCACCACATCCACCGGGGATTCGCCCTTGGGATAGGTGTAAACTTCGGCCAGAAGCGGCATCGGCGCGTCGGGATTGCCCAGGATTTGCAAGAACCCCCCGGCATCCGAGGATTGGCCCGGCTGCACGCCAAAGATATGCCCCTTGGTGCCAAAGGCCGCGCCGTCCTCGTAAGCCATCACCTGAAACGCGTCGTCACCCTGCCATTGCACGCCAAAGCGGCGGAAATCGGCGGCCTCTGGTACGACGACCAGGCTTTCAATCTTGGATCCATCGGCCAGAACCGCCACAATCTTGGCTTGCGGCGTCAAAGCGGGCAGCGCGGTGAACAAGGAACCCGCAGCCGAGGTCAGGCCGGTTACTGCCAGCCCTTCATGCTGCAAAACGACCCGCGCATTCGGCACACAAGGTGCCAGCAGCGTCACATTGATCATCCCCCCCGGCACGACCGCCAGATCCAGCGTCACCGCACAGGCCGCACCTTCAGCGGCCAAAGGCGCGGGAACGGTTTGGGCGGGCGCAGTTTCCGAAGGCAAGGTCAGCGCGGCCAAGGTCGCGGTCTGCACCGTTGGTTTGGGCATGTCCGGTGCCGCCTGCGCCATCGGCGCGGCGGCGGCCATAGTGACCGGAGTTTCCTGCAATTGTTCGGGCTTCGCGGGCAGTCCCATCGCGGCGGATTCTGCGGCGGCCTGCATCATCCCGGACATCTCGTCCGAGGTCGCCATCGGCGCGTTCGGGTCTTTGTCCCCGGAAAGTGACGTGATTTCAACAGGTTTCGCAGCGTCTGCCTGGGCCTGTGCCATCGCCTGACGCTGCGCTTCGGTGCGGGCCTGCATCACCTGCATGATCTGCCCGGCAGAGCCTGCGATGATGAACAGCATCGCCACCCGCAGCATCCGTTTGCGTTCAAACAGCCGGGCGATAAAGCTGCCCTCTTCGGCCTCCTCCGCGATCGGGGGGGTGGCCTTGGCCGGAAAGCTTGGCAGCTTCAGCGCAAATTTCATGGTCGCCTCCAAACGGTAAGCGTCCCCAAAGGGGGATCGGGTCAACGGTGAAGGTGACGGTCAAAAGGGGCCGGGACGTGGCGAATTTGCGGAAAGTTTCGATGGAACCGGGCAAAGTTTCGCGCGTTTGGGGCAACCTTGTCAGGTTTTCGCCGCAATTGGGCAGCTTCGGCCAGTCGCGCCGAATCGCGGCCCGAATCGTCTGGTGATGCGTCAGGGCGTCAGGCGGCGATATGCCCGGCAATTTCCGCCACGATGGCGGCCAGCGGCTGGTCGATGTCCACCCGCAGCGCCTCGTCCGGGCCGGGCGATTCCAGCGTGGCGAACTGGCTGTCCAGCAGCGACACCGGCATATAATGCCCCTGCCGCGCCGCCATCCGCGCCTCGATCACCGCGCGGCTGCCCGCCAGATGCACGAATGTCACCGGACCGCCCGCGCTGGCCCGGATCCGGTCGCGGTAAATGCGTTTCAGCGCCGAACAGCCGATGATCACCGGGGCGCGCGCCGCCAGATCCTGCGCCACCAGATCCAGCCAAGGCCAGCGGTCCGCATCGGTCAGCGCCTCGCCCGCCCGCATCTTGGCGACGTTTTCCGCCGGATGCAGGTCATCGCCGTCGCGGTAGGTCACGCCCAGCCGCAGGGCCAAAGCCTCTCCGACGCTGGACTTGCCGCAGCCCGCCACGCCCATCAGGATCATCCGCAGCGGGGTCACAGCGACACCGTGATCCCGCCATCAACATACAGGATATGCCCGTTCACAAAGCTGGCCGCATCCGAGGCAAGGAAGATACAAGCGCCCTTCAATTCCTCTACCTGGCCCCAACGGCCCGCCGGGGTGCGCTTTTCCAGCCACGAGGTGAAGGCCGGATCATCGACCAGCGCCTTGTTCAGCGGCGTCACGAAATAGCCCGGCGCGATGGCATTGCATTGCAGCCCGTGCTTGGCCCAATCGGTCGCCATGCCCTTGGTCAGGTTCGCAACCGCGCCTTTGGTGGCGGTATAGGGCGCGATGCCCGGCCGCGCCAAGGCCGACTGCACCGAGGCGATGTTGATGATCCGCCCGCGCCCGCGCGCGATCATATGACGGCCCACCGCCTGCCCGACATGAAAGACGGATGCGATGTTGGTCTGCAACAGCTTTTCAAA
>JANNBI010000201.1:0-1557 GCA_031385345.1 Paracoccaceae bacterium
GGCCGAGGAGCGGACCGGAGCGGCGGTTTCGGCCACCAGCACCCAGGTGAAATGGCGCTGGCCCATGATCTCGTTCGCGGCGCGCAGGGGTTCGATGGCCGAGGTCAGGCAGGCCATGGGAAAGCCGTCGAACATCAGAAACCCCAGCCGAAGCGGTGTGTCCTTAGTCATCGGGCCACCAGCCTGCAGAGGTCGGCGCGCCGTCATCATAGGGTGCCAGCCATTGCGTCATGGCATCGCGGTTGCGGGCAAACCCCTTATAGGCCGCCACATCGGGATGCACGTCGCGCACCACGCGGTGCAGGCGGCGCGCCCATTTCGGCACGGTGACCAGATCCTCGAACGCGCCCAGATAGCAGCGGATCGAAAAGGCGATGGCGTTGGACCGGGGCAGACGGAACAGGGCCTGCAATTCGACACGCAGATGCTGTTTGGACCCCAGATTTTCCGGCGTAAGCGAGGCTTTGGTCGGCCCCCAGACCGGATAGGTTTCCGGCGCGGTGTCCAGCAAGGGGTTGACCGTCATCGTCCAGTTGAACCGGCGCACCGGCGCGCCGTGTTGCAGTTTCAGCAGAAACTTCAGCGCCCGGTCAAATATGCCCTTTTCATGCGCCAAGGGCACCGGGGCGTGCCATTCCATAAAGCTCATCCCGATGTCGAAATCCAAAGACCAGTCGGCCTGGGACGTGATCATGCCCGCATCCATCCACAGATCGTTATCGCGTTCATCTTGCAGCGAAAAATCGCCCTGAGTCTGGCGGGTGATGTATTCGAACGGGCCATAGGGCAGCGTGGAGTCATCCAGAAAGGTGAAGTGCTGATCAATCCCCAAGGGGCGATTGACCCAGTGCCAGCGATTGCCGTCGCGGGTCAGCGAAAACCATTGCGGGTAGTCGCGGGCCTTGCTCTCCATGATCAGTTCCAGCAGATCCCAGCCGGCCAGCGTCATGTGCGGCAAGGACTGGCACCGCAGCGGGTCCATCGCCAGCACCTTGGCGCGGTCGATCATCTCGGCCACGTAATGTTCATCAACGTCGAAGGCATGTTCAAAGACCGATCCCGCGCGGCCCGGGGTGTGAGGCTCCATATTCACGGAATACATGTAATCGTCGCGGTCAAAGGGGAAGGGGAAGCGGCGAATGCCTTCGGGCGAATTGCGATAGGTGAAGGTGTCGCGGAAGGTTTCATCGCGGAAATAGTCGCCAAAGGCGCCGGGTTCAAAATTGGGTTTGAAATCAAGGCTCATCGACGGATCCTATCGGTCAAGGGTCAGGGAAGCACCCTGAAACCGGGACACGCAGGGCATGATCTTTTGCCCGGCGGCCTGATCTTCGGGGGTCAGCCAGTGGTCGCGGTGCAGGATCTGGCCGTCGCAGCGCAGCACATTCGTCTCGCACTGGCCGCAGGCGCCGCCCCGGCACAGATAGGGGTGGATCCTCCACCTTCCCTAATATCGACGGCCGCTCCCCAAACGTCACAGGCTCATCCTGCACATCGCCAATGGCAGCGGCAAACGGCAGAAAAGCAACTCGATTCCCGCCCTTCTGTTCCTGTGCC